>JALUYG010000291.1 GCA_027013105.1 Mariprofundus sp. | reverse complement strand
ATCATCGGCCGGCGTCTATGGCAACTCCCCCGCGCCCAATAAAATCGGCTGCGGTGAAGAGGCGGCGAATATTTACGGCTTTTCCAAGCTCTGCATGGATCGTATCGCCGCCCGCCGCTATGAATCGCAGCGTGCGCCGATCATCGGCCTGCGTTATTTTAATGTATACGGGCCGGGCGAATCCCATAAAAACGAAAAATCGGGCAACAAAACTGCTTCGATGATCCTGCAGCTCTACGAGCAGGTGAAAGCGGGCAAGCAGCCCCGACTATTCAAGTATGGCGAGCAAAAACGTGATTTTGTCTATATCCGCGATGTCATCGCCGCCAATCTTGCGGCGATGGATGCGCCGCGTTCCGGCGTCTGCAATGTCGGCTCCGGCCTGGCCCGCTCCTACAATGATATCGTCCAGAGCCTTTCCGCATCGCTGAATACGCCGCTGGAGGTCGAATATTTCGACAACCCGTTCAGTTTCTTTCAGATGCACACTGAAGCCGACTTGTCCGACACCGAAGCCTTGCTGAACTGGCGACCCGAGTGGACGCTGGAAACCGGCGTGGCCGACTATATTTCACTACTGGAACAGGGTCATCGCGGCCCGGTGGAGAGCGCATGAAACGTTATACCCTGTTACTGTCTGTTCTACTGAGCCTGGGATTGACAGCCTGCGTGACCGATCCTGTCCATCAGGGCAACCGGCTAAGCAACAGCAAAGCTTTCTCGATTCACAAAGGCGACACAAAATTCAGCATCGAACAGAAACTCGGCGCGCCGGTGCTGGACAACATTTTGCACCCCAACCGGGTCACCTATTTCGAGCAGTTTGAAGATCAGGAGACAGGCGTCATGCGCAGACGCGGCATCGAGATCATCTATGATGACGCCAAGCGCGCAAAAGAGATCCGCCGCTTCGGTTTTGACAAAGAGAAACAGATAGCTGAACAGTAACTGGCAAGGCCTCTGTATTGACAGCCACATCGATTCAATCTATATTGGGCGAGTTTCGCATTGTTTAACAGGAGGATAGAACATTTCACTTCACCAGGAACTTGAACGCCTGCTCAAGGAGATGCAGCTTCTCTTCATTCTCGTTGTTGATGAGGATGGCCTGACTATGGCTGAAGCCGGCCAGGCTCCCGGCGACGATTTTGCCGCCGACTCCTGCGCCGTGATGGAGACTGCGCTGCGCATGGCGGTATCGGGAAAACTGGGCGCAATCATATGCAACGCACTGGTACTAAAGGGCGGACGCATGCTGATTATCCATGAAACCAAAGTCGGCGGACAGCCGATTTACCTTTCTGTATTGTGTCGAAAAGTGCCCGGCAGCGTTCAGAAAATGATCATGAAAATTGTACAATGTATTTCAGCAACTCTGCTGGGAACAGGCCAGATGGAGCATCTCATTGAGTAACCGTTATAAACAGGATTGCAAACAGGAACTGGAGCAACTGGTGGCGAGAGAACCCAATTTGAATGCCGCCCTGCTCTGCAGCGTTGACGGTCTTCCGATCGCATCTGCAGCCAATTCATCGCTCGAAGCCGATGCAATTTCCGCCATGTGCTCATCCATGTTGTCGCTGGGCGATGCGCTGGCCC
>JALUYG010000290.1 GCA_027013105.1 Mariprofundus sp. | reverse complement strand
GTATCGCCTGCGCGCCGGCAGCTTTGCCAGCAAAGCCAAAGCGCGCGCTGAAATGGAGAAGCTTGAAGCCCTTACCGGACTTAACGATGCATGGTTGGAGGTTAGCCGGTAGGGCGTGTGATTGGTGAAGTAGTGATGGGTGATTGGTGATTCGTAAGCGGGAATATCACCAGAACCAGCCGCCGTCATCGAGATCATCTTTACAGCGCTTGAGCTGGGCGGCATAACGGGCGGCGCGGCGTTTTACTTTGCGCGCAACTTTCATGAGCCATGGTTTGCGTTTGTAGCTCTTGCGTTTCCAGCCGCCGTGGCCTTCGTGGTAGGCCAGATACTGATTGTAGGCATCCCATTTGGAGATGCCGAGTTTTTTGTGCGACATGTTGCCATACCAGCCGATAAAATCGGCGGCATCCTCAAAATCATCACGATCCGCTCCGCTATTGCCGGTCGATTTTTTATACCACTCCCAGGTGGAGTCGAGCACCTGGGCATAACCGTAGGCGCTGGTCACCTGCCCCCAGGGAATAAAGCCGAGCAGCGTATCGTCGGGCGCTTCGGCCTCGGAGCGAAAACGCGATTCCTGATAGATAATGGCCAGCTGCACATGCACCGGCACGCCCCATTTTTTGAAGGAATTATTGGCATATTCATACCAGTCATCTTTTTCCTGAAAAATTTTACAGCCGTTATCCAGATGCTTCGGCGGCCCGCCGGCGCAGCCGGCCAGTATCAGCACAGAGGCGCATAACAGCAACCCCTGCGCAAGCTTTCTGGCTTGCAACGGCACTACATCAACACCCGCTCGATACCGCCGTTTTTCACCTTCCGGATGAACTCTTTCTGCCAATCCTCACCGTGCAGCTGTTTGGCCAGTTCGACAACAATGTAGTCGGCATCCACGCCGCTGGCATCTTCCAGCCGCGACAACCCCTGCAGACAGGACGGGCAGGATGTGAGGATTTTCTGATCCCCAACCCCCGGCAGTTGCGCTTTGGCAATCGCCATCTGCTCCTCTTTGCGGGCGCGAATCTTGCCGGCAATCGCCGGATGCGCCACTGCCAGCGTACCCGCTTCGCCGCAACACTCCTGCGATTTCACCGATTCCGAGTCCAGCAGCGATTCAATGGCAGCATGCGTGCCATGCCGTTTCAGCGGCGAATGGCACGGCACATGGTACATATATTCGACGCCCGATACGCCCTCTGCGCTGACCCCCTGCTGCATCAGATATTCGTGAATATCGATCAGTGGCGCATCGGGAAACACCTGCTCCAGTTCGTAGCGTTCCAGCTGATCATAGCAGGTGCCGCAGGAAACAATCACCGCCTCGAAATCCAGATAGGACAAGGCGTTGCGAATACGGTGGAACAGCACGCGGTTATCGTAGGAAATCTTATCGCCCTGCTCATGATCGCCGCCGGCCGTAGAGGGATAACCGCAGCAGAGATACGATGGCGGCAGCACCACATTGACGCCGAGATCGAACAGCATCGCCTGCGTGGCCAGGCCAACCTGTGAGTAGAGCCGTTCGGAACCGCAGCCCGGGAAATAAAACACCGCCCGGCCATTGGCGCGCTTGGGGTCGCGCAGCACCGGAATCGTGTTCTTGTCGCGTGATTCGATGCCCAGCTTTTGGCGCGCCGTACCATACTGAATGGAGGGCAGCGGCCGCTCGATAAAATTGATCACCTGCGCCTGAACCCCGTCGAGGTTGCGTTTGGCCGCCGGCGTCTGTTGCACCAGCCCGAACAGTTTGCCCAGCCTGTGTAGCGCACGATGGCCGGCATAACCCCAGCGCAGGGCAAATTCACGCATCAGCCGAATGGCGTCGGGATTCTGCATCACCAGAAACAGCATCGACACCCTGGCGCCAAGATTCGGCTTGCTGCGGCCCTTATCGCGCAACAGTGCGCGCATACCCTCTGTCACCACCCCGAAATCGATATTGACCGGGCACGGGCTTTCACACTTATGACAGATCGTGCAGTGATCGGCGACATCCTGCATGCCCTCGAACTGTTCGAAGGAGATGCCGTCGCCGGTCTGCGATTCATACAGGAAGGCTTCAATCATGGCCCCGGTCGCCTGAATCTTGTTGCGCGGGCTATATAACATGTTGGCGCGCGGGAAGTGGGTATTGCACACCGGCTTGCATTTGCCGCAACGCAGGCAGGGAGAAATGGCTTCCGAGAGATCGGTCATATCGGCCGCTTCAAGAATCATCGACTCCATCTCCAGCAGATTGAAGCTGGGCGTGTAGGTCAGGCGTAGATCGGTATCGGGCAACAGTTTGCCGCGGTTGAACAGGTGGTCCGGGTCAACCCTTTTCAAATAATCGGCATGCTCAACCAGCAGTTCCCTGTCCATATAGCCGAGCTTGGTGATGCCGATGCCGTGTTCGCCCGAGATCACGCCGCCGAGTTCAACTGCTTTGGCCATCACCTTCTCCACCACCCGGTGGGCTTTTTTCATCATCGGATAATCATTGGAGTTGACCGGGATATTGGTATGCACATTGCCATCGCCGGCATGCATATGCGTGGCCACCACGATACGGCCGGACAACGCCTTACGGTGGGCCTCTCGCAACGCCTCAAGCAGCGACTCATGGCCGCGCAGCAGTTCGAAGAGCGGCGTTTCCACCTCATCGCGATAGGAGATGCGCCTGGCGCCGCGTTGAATCACCCGAAACAGCGGCTCCGAACGCTTATATTTCACGCCGGCCAGCAGATCGGAGACCGTTTTGGCCGGCGCATCGAGATGCTGCAGTAGCCTGCACCAGCCGGCCTGCACCCCTTTGATGAGATCGAGGCAGGCGTCCAGCTTGTCTGTCAGATAGGGATCGTCATCCAGATTCAGGTCGCTGGTTTCCAGCCTGTTGCCGCTGATACGGCTGCGCGCGTGCTGCAAACATTCCGCCACCGCATCAATCGCCTCGCTTTTGTTGGCAATGGAGTTCTCGATGTTCAGGTGTTCCACATAATCGTTATATTCGGACAGACGATCCAGCGGAATCACCACATCCTCATTGAGTTTGAAGGCGCGCGTATGCCTGGCAATGGCCGCCATGCGGCCGCGATCGCCCCAGAAGCGCGCGCGATCCGCAGCCGTGGTGGCCACAAACCCTTCGCCATTGCCCTGTGAGGCGATGCGACAGATATCGGCGCAGGCCCTGGCGACAGCGCGCTCGTGATCGCCGGAGACGTCGATCAGCAACACCACGCGCGGCGCTTCACGGCGGGTCGATTTGGAGATGTATTCGATCGCCTTGACATATTTTTCATCGAAATGTTCGAGCCCTTCCAGATGGGCGCCATCGAAATCGTCGACATGGCGCTTGATTCTGACCATGGCTCGGGTGGCCTCGGAAAGTTCCTGGCCGAAAAATTCGCAGCAGACCGTGCGGGTCACCTCAAAGGGGCGATGCAGCACAAAGGTCGCCTCGACAATAAAGCCGTCGGTGCCCTCTTTCTGCACGCCCGGCAAGCCGCCCAACGCCTTGCGGGTCACATCCTTGCCCAACCCCTGTTTACGGAACACGGAGCCGGCAACGGCCAGTGTCTCTTCGCCAATCAATGCGCCGCTGATCGCATCGCTGCGGGTGAGACGAAAATGCACCGTCTCTTCATCATGCACCTTGGCCATATTGTGATTGATGCGCTCCACCAGCAACCAGTTGCCATCCGGCGTCACCATTTTCCACGACAGCAGATTATCCACGCAGGTGCCCCAGATCACTGCATGCTTGCCGCCGGCGTTGGAGGCGACATTGCCGCCGATCGTGCAGGCCCACAGGCTGGTTGGATCGGTGGCGAACACATGCGGTTTGGACGCTTCCATCACCTTGCCGGTCACGGCGCCTGCGCCTGCGGTGATGGTGGCGACCTCCCCCTTATCGCCAATGTGTCGCATCTCGACCGCACCGATCGCATCCAGCTTCTCCACATTGATCATCACGGCATTATCGGTCAGCGGCACAGAACCGCCGCACAGCCCGGTGCCGCCGCCGCGCGGAATCACCACCAGCCCGAGATCGGCCACGGCGCGAATCAGGCCGGGCAGCTCATCGGCCGAATCCGGCGTCAGCACGCAAAACGGGGCGTGATGGCGCCAGTCGGTGGCATCGGTGGCGTGGTGGGTGAGCGTAAAAGCGTCGAAATGGACATTATTCGGATGGGTGTGCCGGGCAAATGCCTTGCGCGCCCTGCGGCGTTTGGCCGGTTCATGGTCGAACCAGGCGTAAAACTCTTCCAGCAACCGGCTGGTGCAGGCGGCCACCTTGCTGGCGCGCGGATTATCGCTGGCGCCGGCTTCAATGCGCGACAGCCGGTCATAATGGCGCCGATGCATGGTCTGCCGCCGTTTCTGATTATTGAGCAGGTCGTTGCGCAGAAAGATATTGCGCTCCACCATCCACAAATCGCCCAGTATTTCAAACAGCATACGCGCCGAGCGGCCGGTTCGGCGCTGGGTGCGCAACACATTCAGATCATCCCATGCCGCCTCGCCGAGAAAACGAATGACAATCTCACGATCGGAGTAGGAAGTGTAATTATAGGGTATTTCACGAATATTTTCGGGCAAAAAGCGCTCCATGCTTGTCACTGTGCGTATCGGTGGCGCAGCATAGTAAGCATCTCATATGAATGAAACCTTAAAATTTAGCGAAAATACTGCGGATCGATTTCGTATTTGCGCAGCAGTTTGCGCACCGTGTTGCGATTGAGGCCCAGCATTTCGGCCACCTTCAGCTGATTGCCGCGACAGCGTTCCATGGCCAGCGTCAATAGCGGAGGCTCCACCTGCTCAAGCAGATACTGATGCAGGTTGAGCGCTTTGGCATAGCCGAGCTGGTGCAGGTAGTTGCGGGTGCAACGGGTTACCGCTTCGCCCAGCGTCTCTTGCTGATGCCGTGAATTGCCTGCATTGCCGAGCGCCAGCGCCACATCGGAGAGGGTGATGGTGGCGCCCGGCGTGAGCACTGCCAGCCGGCGCATCACGTTTTTCAGCTCGCGCACATTGCCCGGCCAGTCGTGACGACTAAGCAGACCCACGGCGTCGTCGAGCAGAATCGGCGCTTTCATACCCAGCTCTTCAACCGCCGCATCAAGCAGGTGCGCCGCCAGCTCGGGAATATCATCGCGGCGTTCGCGCAGCGGCGGGATATGCACGGGAATCACATTGAGGCGGTAATAGAGATCCTCACGAAATTCTCCCTTGGCAATCTTTTCCGGCAGGTGCTGATGGGTGGCGGCCAGCAGACGCACATTCACCACTTTCGACTGGCTGCCGCCAACCCGCTGTACGCGCCCCTCTTCAAGCACGCGCAGCAATTTGGCCTGCAGGGCGGCCGGCATATCGCCGATTTCGTCGAGAAACAGGGTGCCGCCATCGGCCTGTTCAAAACGACCCTCGCGCGTTTTATCGGCGCCGGTGAAGGCGCCCTTTTCATGGCCGAACAGTTCGGATTCCAGCAGATCCGCCGGAATAGCGGCGGTATTGATGGCAATAAAAGCCCGATCAGCGCGCTGGCTGCGCTCATGCAGGGTGCGCGCCACCATCTCCTTGCCGGTGCCCGATTCGCCGGTGATCAGCACGGTCAGATCAGAGCTCGCCACTCGCCCCAGCGTGCGGAACATATCCTGCATGGCCTGACTGCGACCAATAATCAGATCTTCCTTGACGTCGCACCTGGCCGGCGCCGATTCCTTCACCGGACGCACGCGCTGCACCAACTGCCGCACCTCATCCAGATCAAACGGCTTGGGCAGGTATTCCATGGCGCCGATGCGATAGGCCTCGGCTGCATGGCCGAAGGTGGTTTCCGCCGTCAACAGCACCACCGGCGCCTGAATCACGCCGGAGGAGAGAAAATCCATGCCATTGCCGTCCGGCAGATAGACATCGAGAAAGACCAGGTTGATGCCGTCATCATCCAGCGCCGATTCTGCTTCGGCAATCGAGCCCGCCTGCAGCACCTCCAGCCCCTCTTCACGCAGCACCTTGTCCAAAATCCAGCGAATGCCCTCATCGTCATCCACAATTAACGCTTTCATGCTCTCTTCTCCTGCCTTTCAGGCGCGTTCTTGACCGGCAGATGCAGCGTCATCGTGGTACGCCCGTTTTCACTCTTCACGTTGATGCGCCCGCCATGCTCCAGCATCACCCGTTCCACCTGCGCCAGTCCCAGACCATTGCCGCGTTCCTTGCCGGTCACATAGGGCTCGAACAGGCGATCCTGCAGCGCCTCGGGAATCATGGCGCCGTCATTGGTGATGCTGACCTCCACCACCTTGCCGTGATGGCCGGGCAGATGCACCAGCGGCGCCATGCGCGTCTGCCATTCGATTTTACTCGCAGCCGCTTCCAGCGCATTCTGCCAGAGATTTTCAAAAGCCTGCCTGAGCCGGGCCGGATGCGCCGCAATTTCCGGCAGACTCGGATCGAACACCCGGCTGATATAGATGCCTTCAGGATACTGCCCCTGCTTCGGGATAATATCCTGAATCAGGGCGTGCAGATTGGTCATCTCCATCTGCACCGATGCGCGCGGGCCGACCTGCAAAAATGCATCGATGCGATCACGGATTCGATCGACGCCGCCAATAATCTGCCCGACCGCCTCCCTGGCATCGGCATGCATCTCCTGTTCAGACAGCCACTGGCTGGCGCCCCTGAGCGCGGCCAGCGGGTTTTTGACTTCATGCGCCATCTCCAGCGCGATTCGCGCCACCGCCTCGGCCATCTCATGGCGCCTGGCATGGCGTTCGACTTCAGAGCGGTGCGCTTCAGGCACGAATATCGCCGTCATGCCGATTTCGTGCGCATCGTTTTCGTACGCGCCGCTTTCCTGAAAACCATTGCCGCGCATGCCGCTATCATGCATGCCCCCATCATGCATACCAAGATGCAGAGATATCGGCATGCCGCCATTTTGCATGCACAACTGATGATCGGAGACGCCGCCGCTATAGGGCGAGAGCAGCGACAGCAGCCGTTCGATCTCTCCGGCCGGCGCAAACACCTCCGAGAGATGGCGGCCAACCAGTTGCCGGTCGGATTGGCACAACGCTTCCTGCGCCAGCAGATTGCTCTGCTGTACGCGCGCTTCGGCATCGAGCAGCAACATCGGCAGCGGCAAAATCGACAGCGGAATCTGACTAAACAGCAATGTTCAACTCCGCTTCAGTGCGGTTTTCGGCATGCACGACATGATGATGCACATGCCTGCCAAGCCCAAGAAAGTAACCGGCTGCGACATCGAGCATCTGTTGCCAGTCTGTCAGGGTTTGAAATAACTGACGAAATTCCGCCGAGCCGTGCAGCCCCTTGCTGTACCAGAGCACATGCTTTCGCGCCAGTTTGGCTGCAGTGCGAATGCCGTGATGTTCGGCCAGGCGATGCAGATGTTCGCTGACAATCAGCCAGCGCTCCGCCGCGCTCGGCGCTGCCGGCGGCGGTGCGCCGATCAGCACGGCATGCACCTCGCCGAGCACCCAGGGGTTGCCCTGCACGGCGCGCCCGACCATGACGCCATCACAGCCGGACACCCGAATCATTTCACGCGCCGACGCAGCATCGACAATGTCGCCATTGCCGATCACCGGAATCGACACCGCCGCTTTGGCCAGACCGATATCTTCCCAACTGGCATGGCCGCTGAACATCTGGGCGCGCGTGCGCCCGTGCACGGTCAGCATCTGAACGCCGTTATCCTCGGCAATGCGTGCAATGCGTTCGACATTTTTGCTGCGCTCGTCCCAGCCGGTGCGAATTTTCAGCGTCACCGGCACATCGACTGCGCCGACAACGGCTTCGATCACGCGAGCCACCAGTTTTTCATCTTTGAGCATGGCCGATCCCGCCACCTGCTTGCAGATTTTCTTGACCGGGCACCCCATATTGATATCGACAAAATCGGCCCCGTGATCGACCGCCCAGCGCGCCGCTTCAGTCACAAATTGCGGATCAGCGCCGGCAATCTGAATCGAAGCGGGATGCTCATCATCGCCCAGTTCGGCCATGCGCTCGGTGCGCTCGCGCCCCATATCCACCGCCCGCGATGCAATCATCTCGGACACCACCAGCCCCACCCCGAAGCGTTTGCAGATCCTGCGAAACGGCAGATCGGTAATGCCGGCCATCGGAGCCAGCACCAGCGGTACGTCGATATGGTAATCGCCCAGCCTGAAACCGGGCAGCAGTTGTGTTGTCATGTAGTGATTGATCCTGTCGTCATCTTAATGCCTAAAAAATGGGCAAGCATAACCATCCCTCCACGATTCGCCACCATTATTCAATATAGGAAAATAGCCACAGATATACGCAGATGAACGGTTGCCGGGAAGCGGCGCTGTCGTAGGCTTGGCGACATGACACCTTCAGAAAAGCAACAGTCTTTGCACTGGCCCAATACGCATTTTTTGCAATCGGTGGCCGACGCCGCTCAATTTCCACGCATCGACCTTCCCCAGATTGCCGTCGCCGGCCACTCCAATGTCGGCAAATCATCGTTGATGAACGCTCTGTTCGGGCGCAAGGGGCTGGTCAAAACGTCCAAGAATCCGGGCTGCACGCGCTTGCTGAACCTGTTCGAGGTGGATGCTGCATTGCTGGTCGTCGATCTGCCCGGATACGGCTATGCGCGCGCCCCGAAAAAGGAACAGAACCGCTGGATCAACATGATCGAGGGCTATCTGGCCCATGCCGACCTGAAGCTGGTGCTGTTGCTGCTCGATATCCGTCACGGCCCCAAGGATTCCGATCTGCAACTGATCGAATGGCTCAATGAAGGCGGCATTCGCTGGCTGCCGGTAGCGACCAAGGCGGATAAACTCTCCGGCAATCAGCGCGTTAAACGCCTGAAAGAGATGACCGCCGCCATGGGCGGCATGCTATCGCCCCTGCCCACATCCAGTTTCAAAGGCAGCGGCATCAATCAACTGCGCGCCTCCATTGAAAAGGAACTGTCATCCTAGTCTGCGAGACTATATGAGGCTATATATTACGGAAAAATGCTTCTCGAACCGGGCGCTGCATGGTTACCATGGCGATGCCGCCCAGAATCATGGCGCTGATCAGCAGCATGGCCGCCGACATCGGCAACGTCATAATAAAATTTCCGGCAGTCTGAAGCAGCGGACGATCCGCCTTTCTGCCGTGCAACGAGTACATGCCCCAGGCGACGCCGGCCACAGCCATCAACAGCGCGCCAAATAACGGCGGCGCGTTTGCACCGGGCCATAACAGCAATACCAGCCCTGCGACTGCGATCAGATAACCCGACCATGCTGTCATCGAATGGCGCTCTCCGGCCAGTGCAGATGCAACCATCATGGTCAGCTGCACCATGCCAAACACATGCGGCAGCAGTCGGGACTGTGGCGAATTTGTTACAAATAATGACTTCTTGCGAAGCCATCAGAGCGCCCATGAAGGGCGCGCAAATCGGGCTAGTCCCGGAAGTTGCTGAAGGACAACGGTCTGTCTGTCTCCATGCCACGCACCA
>JALUYG010000289.1 GCA_027013105.1 Mariprofundus sp. | reverse complement strand
ATTTATCTGCCGACGCGGCAGCACCCGACCATGCCCTGAAAAAATCCGCATTGCCGGCCACCGGACGATAGGCATCATCACGTTGCCACCAGCCGCCGCCCATAGCCTGAAACAGCGCGGCGCTGTCGATCAGCAGCGCTGCCCGCGCCTGCACCACGCCGATATGGCTCTGCCGATACTGCTGTTGGGCATTGAGCAAGCTCAAAAAACTGGCCGCGCCAAGATTAAACTGGTGTTGCACCAGATCCTGCGTCTGCCGGGCCAGCGATTCGGATTTCAGTTGCAGTTTGAGGCCGCGCGCATCGCTTTGCAGCGCCAGCAACACATCGGCGACATCGCGAAAGGCCAGCAATACTGTCTGCCGGTATTGCGCCCGCGCCGCATCAAAACTGGCCAGCGCCTGCCTGCGTTTGGCGCTCAGCTCGCCGCCATGAAATAGCGGTTGCAGCACATTGCTGCCGATACTCCAGATGCCGCTGGCAGGCCCGCTCAGCAGGTCGCCAAACTGTACCCCCTGCCTGCCGAATCCGGCCGTGATCTTAAGCGACGGATACATATTGGCCGTCGCCAGCCCGATCAGTGCGCTGGCCTGATGCAGTTGCGCTTCAGCAGCGCGAATATCCGGCCGCTGATGCACCAGTTCGGATGGCAGGCTCACAGGCAATGATGCCGGCAGATGCAGCCCGTCCAGCTCAAATACAGGCATGCCCGATTTGCCATCGCTGTTCTTCTGGTGGGCAGGTTGGGCGTGATTGCTTCCCGCACCTGCACCGGGAAAGCGCCCGACCAGCACCGATAACTGATGCTGCGTCTGCGCCAGCTGTTTTTCCAACGTCGGCAATGCCGTTTCCGCCTGCGCCAGTGCAGTGCGCTGACTCAACACATCGGCCTCGGTCACCACGCCGAGTTCCGACTGTCGCTCGACAATCTTCAACTGCGCGCGCCGGTTTTTCACAATATCGCTGGCCGCCTGCCATTGGCTGCGCAATGAAGCTTCGGAAATTGCCGTGGTCACAATATTGGCAGCCAGCGTCAGGTTGGCCGCCTCCACCTGAAAGCCCTGATAATCCACCTGCGCCCGCAGCGATTCCAGATAACGCCGGCCGCTGCCGAACGGATCGAATGCATACGACACACTCACCGAGGCTGTATGCAGGGAATAGATAAAACCGCCGCCCTGCCCGAATGAAACACCGGATACTTTCTGTCGATCGGAGCGTATGCTGCCATCGACGGTCGGATAGAGAATCGTGCCGCTCTGCGAGGCATAATCCTCCTGCGCGGCCCGCAAGGTGGCTCTGGCCGCAGCCAGCGTCGGGCTCTGCCGCATGCCCTGTCGGATCAGTTCGTTCAGTGCTGCGGAGCCATACACCCGCCACCACTGTTCGGGGACATGCTCGCCCTGTTTCAGCTCAGGCCCATCGGCGGTTCGATCTCCTAATGGATTTTCTGATGTATTCTCTAATGCGCTACTGTACTGCTCCACCTTCGGCGCATCGGGCGCATGAAAATCCGGCCCCAGAGCGCAGCCGCCAACAAGCATGCCGACCAGTGCCCCGGCGGAAATACATTTAGATTTAATACGTTTGGATTGAATTCGTTTCGATGTGATTCCCATCAGCCGCGCTCTCCGAAACCATGCGGACAGGCGAACCAGGCATGACCGTCCAACGCCTTCACCGCTGCTGCGCGGCAGGCATCGAACATCTGTTCGGGATCGGGATCATTCCATCCATAGCCCTTGAGAAAGTGGATCACATTGGTGGTGAAATGTTTATAGCTGCACGCCTCATGACTGTCGCCATCGGCGCGCGCGATGCCGGACTGGGCGGTTGAATTCAGACCGACGCACAAGCCCCACATGCCGTGATTGAGCAGCATCGCCAGCTCTTCACGTTGTGCATCATTCATCCCGGCATAGCCGTTCAACTCGCTGCTCAACATCTCCAGCATCAGCGATTGCGCCAGCTCGAAAAAGGATTGATGTAACGCGTTCAATTCCTGAATACGCTGCGGATTGGCCCGCGACCACACCGACGGCATCAGCGACAGGTTTTCGATCTCAACCAGACCGGGGTGATACTGAGCAATCAGCCAGTTCATCGTAAAACCGGTGACAATGCGCTGCATGGCCGGTTTATCCGCTTCGATCACGCCCTGATACAGGGACTTCTCCTGGCGCGTCAAAAACGCCGCACACCCCATCAGCAGATCTTCCTTAGCGGCAAAATGCGAATAGATCGTCCCCATCGACAGCTCGCACACTTTCGCCACGTCCGACATACGCACCCCGAGAAAGCCTTTCTCGACAAACAGGCCAATCGCCTGACGCAAAATCTTTTCTTCCCGTTCCGCCCGTTTGACCTGCTTGCTCATAAGCACCACCGCACTACTTTGAATATTATCCGAACAATTATCGAATATTATTCATCGTCAAGGAAAAATGGAACCCGGTAAATTTTTCGTGCATATCCATATCATTGAGCCCTACAGAAATAGCTGATTTGCAATGCCCAACAACCTATCAGAGTAAACTGACTGATCTAGCGGGCCGCCGGAGCGTAGGTGTTACTCATCAACAGCGTTTCTCCGCCTGAATGGGCGGACATGGCACATCGCCATAAGAACAGAATACGCAACAGTCGCCATCTTTTGGTTTGAGTCTGGTGTGGCACTGCTCACATTCGTAGAACCACTGGCAGGCATCGGTGGGCATGGTTTCGGTTTTGCTGTGACCGCAGGACGGACAAGTGATGGTCGATTCAGCAATCATGGGCTTTCTCCATCTGTTTGAATGAAGCCAGGCAGCAGCGGCCCGATGGATTTCTGGATTCACAGGCGCACAGGCCCTCTTTGGTCTGCTGCACGACAAAGGCCTTGATCGCTTTCGCCGTGCCATCATCTAATGCCGCACGGTATACCGATTCGGAAATATCGAAGCAGTGGCAGAGCATGGCTGACTGACCGGACTGAAATGCCCGCAAGCTGGTTTTGGGAATGCTATCGAATGCGGAAAAATAACCGACATTGCATTCGCGGTTGGCGCAGTATGCGTAGTCGCCATCTGTAATGCGCTGGTTATCCGGCGATTGCACCTGATGCAGGATAGTTTGCCTGCTGACTGGAAAACAGTTCTGCCCGCATGCCGGACAGCTCATTCGAGTCTTTTTCGTAGTCGTGTTACAGCAAGCACAAGACATGGTTGCTCCTTTTTCAACCTGCACAGCAGGAAAGTTGTTTGACATCTTTGGTGAATGTCTGGGCGCAGAGCTTGATACTTTCGACCATCGTAAGATACGGAAACAACTGATCGGCAAGCTCGTGAATCGTCATTCTGTTACGAATAGCCAGAGCCGCCGTTTGGATAATTTCTCCACCTTCTCCTGCAAGCACCTGAGCGCCCAGCAGGCGGCCCGATTCCTTTTCGGCAACCAGCGCTTCGGTCGATGTCCAGAAGGGCGATTGTGCAAGGCCGGAAATATCGGGTATGGCGGCGCTGGCGCCTGTCGCCAGCAGAATTCTGTCCTGAGTAAGGCGCATCGCACTACCATCGGGTTGTTTCACAACCAATGTATGAGCATTTTCAAAACTGGCCCAGCCACGGATAAGTTCGATATCGGGATGATTATCCAGAATACTCTCATATTTAGCCTGTCGCAGCTCCTCGACCCGTGCTTGTTGTTGCTGAACCAACTTGGCGCGATTAATTTGTGGTTGATGAATACTAATGCCATCAAAGGCGTGCGAAGTTTGTAAATGGGCGATATGGGCGCTGCGAATCATGATCTTGGACGGTACGCAGCCAACATTAACACAAGTGCCGCCAATGACTTCACCACCTTCGATCAGCGTTACCAGGGCACCTTCCTCGACGGCTCTGATCGCTGCCGCAAAAGCGCCTGAACCAGTCCCGACAATGGCGATATGTATTTTGCTTTCACAGGATGATTCACTGGCACAGCAATCACGCATGTTTATTCTCCATTACTGCCTGTTTTACAGCAATCTCCCTTATCTTTTTTCATAAGCGCATACACTGTTAAGCCAAGGAACAATAACAGCGCAGGCATCAGTACGGCATCCAGATGCCCGACCCAGGCCGATAAGCCGACAGCACCGAGCAGAATAACTAGCGCGGGTGTAAAACAGCACAAGGCGGCAAGAGCCGTGCCTGCAATTCCTGCTTTCAGTAATGTTGATTTCTTCATGCTGCTCTCCATTGAATTTTTAATGGCATGTGGGACAATGCATCACCAGCCAGATGATGCCGGACACTGCTGCAATGCCGATCACGACATTCAGTATGATTGATTTGGTGCTCTTCTTTTCCGGTTCGCTCACTGTTTTGTTCATGTAATTCTCCTTATTTGATTAGATAGGGTAGCAGAGAAGGTGAAATCAGCAGCAGAATTGCAACGCCGCCCAGCATCCAGAGCAGCAGCGGTTTCTTCGGCGGGCAGCCGTTGGCCATGCACACTTTTCTGCCCTGCCAGTGCCTCCAGCCGGCCCAGCCGATCAGGCCAAGGGTGATGGCGGCGAAAATGGGGCGGTACGGCTCCATGGCGATAAATGCTGATGCCGAACCTAGCCCTAACATCACCACGATGAGTGGGCCAATACAGCAAGCGGATGCCAGGCCTCCGGCTATAATTGCACCAATCAACGGTCTATTTTCTTTTTTTGTTTCTGTATTGTTCAAGCTACTCCTCCAGCGATTTCAAAATAGGACACGGATCGGTACCGGATGACTCTTCACACTGTTCGGCCAGCGCCAGAAGGATTTTCCGCATGCGGGTAAGTTGACGAATACGCCCGTCAATCTCGGCAGCTTTGGCTTCGGCCACAGCCCGAACCTCGGCGCAGTTACAATCATCAGTGCGAAGGGCGAGCAACTGGCCTGTTTCCTCCAGCGTAAAACCCAGCTCTTTGCTCTGAACAATAAATTTCAGTCGCGACACATCTTCTGTTGAGTACTGACGATAACCGGAAGCTGTACGCATAGCTTCAGGAATGAGTCCCCGCTGCTCATAATAACGGATGGTATCAATGGATACGCCGCTCTGTTTTGATAATTCACCAATCTTCATGGGCGAATGATAAAGCATGGAGTATACTCAAGGGTCAAGAGAAACGTGCTGCAGCAAATCGGCAGCAAAACGGCTTACAGTTGTATTCTACAAACAACTCGCCACACTTATCGCATGAAAGCTCAAACGACAGACAACCAACCGCATGCGACCGCCCTGCTCCCACAGACGTCTCAGCAGTCAGATATGCCGATGCCGTCGGTCAGCTTTTTCAAAGCGCTGGGCGATCCGATCCGATTGCGCATTGTTCACCTGCTGACCCGGCAGGATGAGTTATGCGTTTGTCATTTCATGCAGGTGTTCTCTCTGCCGCAAAGCAGCATCTCGCGCCATTTAAGCACCCTGCGCAACGCCGGGCTGGTGGTCGGCCGCAGGGATAAACTGTGGGTGCACTACCGCCTCGGCATCGGCGATCAAAGTCCGTATGCAGGCATCATTAAACAGATCGCCGCACTGAACCGGATCGAACCTGTGCTGGCTGAAGATCTCAAACGGGTCAAAAACATCTCTTGTTAAGGGTGCTCTGAAAAGATTCAGCCCTATTTATTGTGATCACCATCACAGACTGAAACATCTTGTTCATCATCATACAGAATGAAAAAGTGCTGCTCAGGAGGAGTAGTGAAACGGTTTGCCGAACCAGACAGCAATGAGGCGCTACTGGCCCTCATCGGAACACTTGATGCACGAGACGCCTACCGCAGGGAGCACGCCTCCCGTCATAACCAGGTGCGTTTTATCGATAACCTGCTCGACTGCTTTAAGCTTGAGCCGGAGTTAAAACAACACATTCATAATGCCGTACTCATTCACGATATTGGCATGGTTGGTATATCTGATGATATCCTGCTGAAACCCGGCCAACTAACGGCTGAAGAGCGGGCAGTCATTCAACGATCACCACATATTGCGGCCAGAATTATGTCGATGCTGCCATCCCTGGCATCCGAACGTGAAATGATCCTGCATCAAAATGAGCATTGGGACGGCACTGGCTACCCTGACAGATTAAAGGGAAAAACCATTCCGGTTGGATCACGCTTCATCGCGGTCGCCCGAGCCATCGACGCCATGACACATGATCGGGCTTACCGACGTGCCCGCCCGATATCCTATTGTCTGCAGGAACTCCAGCTCAATGAAGGTAAACAATTTGACCCTACCATTGCCAAGGCAGCCGCCACTCTATTATGCGAGGGTGAAAGCTGGCGTGCAGAAGCTGAAATGCCGGAATTAACGCTCAGGCCGAAATATGAGGCAGGATAATGGCGGAAGCGTGACACTGATGGAGTAAGGCTGATCCATCCATGCCTGATCGTCGGCAACCACGCCGCCGGCATTGCCGAGGTTGGAGCCGCCGTAAATCTCCGAATCCGTATTCATGACCTCTTCGTAGTGACCGGACAGCGGCACGCCGAGCCGGTAATCGTGGCGCGGCACCGGCGTCAGATTCAACACCACGACCACCGGCCCGCCGTTTTTATCGCGGCGAATAAAGCTGAGCACAGACTGGCTGGCGTCATTGCAGTCAATCCACTGAAATCCGGCCGGATCGAAATCGATCTCATGCAGCGCCGGCTCATTACGATAGAGATGATTCATGTCGCGCATCATCAGTTGCAGCCCGCGATGCGGCATAAACTGCGCCTGATCCCATGACAGCGAGGCATCGTAGTTCCACTCCGGCCACTGGCCGAACTCCAGCCCGTTAAACTGCAACTTCTTGCCCGGATGGGCATACATATAGGCGTAGAGCAGACGCAGGTTGGCGAACTTCTGCCAATCATCGCCCGGCATTTTCTGCGGCATTGAGCCTTTGCCGTGCACCACTTCATCATGCGAGAACGGTAGAATGAAATTTTCAGTAAAGGCGTAAACCATCGAAAAAGTCAGTGCATGGTGGTGATAGGAGCGGTGAATCGGATCTTCTTCAAAGTAGGCCAGCGTATCGTTCATCCAGCCCATATTCCATTTCATGGTAAAGCCCAGACCGCCGAGATAGGTCGGCCGGCTGACCATCGGCCATGAGGTGGACTCTTCCGCCATCGTCACTGCACCGGGAAAACGCTCATGCACCAGACAGTTGAACTGCTTCAGAAATTCAACCGCTTCGAGATTTTCGCGACCGCCAAATTTATTGGGCAGCCACTCGCCCTCTTCTCTGGAGTAGTCCAGATAGAGCATTGATGCCACAGCATCGACCCGCAAGCCGTCGATATGGAATTGATCGAGCCAGAACAGCGCCGATGCGATCAGAAAGTTGCGTACTTCATTGCGCCCGAAGTTGAAAATATAGGTACCCCAGTCCTTGTGTTCGCCCAGCCTCGGATCTTCATGCTCATACAGCGGCGTGCCGTCAAAACGGGCCAGGCCGTGCGCATCCTTGGGAAAATGGGCCGGCACCCAGTCCAGAAAGACGCCGATACCCTGCTGATGACAGTAATCGACCATATAACGGAAATCGTCCGGCGACCCGAAACGGCTGGTCGGCGCAAAATAGCCAACAGTCTGATAGCCCCATGAACCATCGAACGGGTGCTCGGTGACCGGCATCAGCTCGATATGCGTATATCCCATCCATTGACAGTAATCGACCAGCTGGCGGGCCAGTTCCCTATAACCGAGATATTCCGAACCGTCGCCGCCGCGCCGCCACGAGCCGAGATGCACTTCATAAATGCTCATCGGCCGGTCCGCCGCCTGACGCGCCGGACGCTGCTTCACCCAGTCGCTGTCGTTCCACTGGTAGATTTTGCAGTTATGCACCACGCTGGCCGTCGCTGGCCTGAGCTCCATCTGCTGGGCATACGGATCAGCTTTTTCAAACACATCGCCATTTTGGGCGCGAATTTCAAATTTATAGGTTTCGCCTTCGCACAGACCGGGAATAAAGAGCTCCCACACGCCCGATGAACCGCGCACGCGCATCTGATGTTCACGTCCATCCCAGTGATTAAAATTACCCACCACAGAGACGCGCGCAGCCGCCGGCGCCCATACCGCAAAGCCGACGCCATTCACCCCGTCATGTTCGCGCACATGTGCGCCCATAATGCGATATTTCTCGAAATGGTTGCCTTCGCCGATCAGATGCAGATCCATTTCGCCCAGAAACGGTGAAAAACGATAGGCGTCTTCGATTTCCCAACGATGGCCTTCACGATTTTCAATACGAAAACGGTAGCCTTTTTCAAAATCACCACCCTTCCAGTGCTTCTCAAACAGATCGGTGCCTTCGATGCGACGCATGGCCTGTGCGCGCCCGCCCTCGGGCAGCAGCCACATCTTTTCCGCCTGCGGCTGAAAGGCGCGAATCATCACGCCGCCGTCGGCATGTTCGTGCCTGCCGAGGTAGCCAAACGGATCATGCGAACGCGCCTCAACAATAGCCCACGCTTCGGGTGATAAAACTGGTTTACTCATGTAAAGCCTCACTTCTTCAATTGATACTAACGCACATGTACGCAAAGGAAATCTAAATCAACACCCATCTTCTACCGTATACTTGAGAACATCGTTTCGTTCACCTTAAGAAAAGCTGCTTTGTTGCGTTTTTTACTTTGCGTACCATTGCGCCCTTTGCGGTTCACGCTTTTCAGGTGATAACGGTCGGTTGATCGCGGCCTGTCAACGCTTGCAGTTGCGAAACCTCGCCCGCAGCGGCAATCATATCGGCCAGCGCATCCTGCGCGTCCATGCCGTGTTTGGCCTGATCCGCCTCATACGATTCCAGATAGAGCCGAATCGTGGCGCCGCTGGTGCCGGTGCCGGAGAGCCGGAAAATAATTCGTGAGCCATCCTCGAACAGAATCCGCACACCCTGATTTTCGCTGACGCTGCCATCCACCGGATCGGTATAGGAGAAATCATCACAGCACGCCACCCTGCGCCCGGCCAGGTTCGTACCCGGCAACGCTGCGAACTGATCACGCACATTCTGCAACACCTGAACCGCTGCAGCCGAATCCACCCCCTCATAATCGTGACGGGAGTAGTAGTTGCGCCCGAATTTTTGCCAGTGATCCGCCAAAATCGACTGCACCGACTGCTTGCGCACAGCCAGAATATTGAGCCAGAACAACACCGCCCATAAGCCGTCTTTTTCACGCACATGATCGGAACCGGTGCCGAAGGACTCCTCGCCGCAGAGGGTGACACGCCCCGCATCCATCAGATTACCGAAAAATTTCCAGCCGGTCGGCGTTTCATAGCAGCCCAGCCCCATCGAAGCCGCCACACGATCCACCGCCGCCGAAGTCGGCATCGAGCGCGCCACGCCGCTGATACCGTTGGAATAACCCGGCGCCAGTGTCGCATTGGCCGCCAGCACCGCCAGCGAATCGCTCGGGGTGACAAAAAAGCGGCTGCCGAGAATCATATTGCGATCTCCGTCGCCATCCGAGGCTGCGCCGAAATCGGGGGCATCATC
>JALUYG010000288.1 GCA_027013105.1 Mariprofundus sp. | reverse complement strand
AGGCGTGAGGCGTGAGGCGTGAGGCGTGAGGAAAAGCCGCCCTTCTTACGCCTATCCCCTAACTCCTGACCCCTCACGTTTCCTCAAATGATTCATCATCAGAAAGCTGACCATGCAGGCGGTGAAGCTGGAGGCGACGATCATATAGAGCACCACCAGCTGCGCCGTCGCCGCCGCCATCGGGGCGGCGCCGGCCAGAATCATGCCGACAAAAATGCCCGGCATATGCACCAGCCCGACCACGCGCAGCGTATCGATAGTCGGGATCATAGCGGTTTTCAGCCCGGAACCGACATCGCCGCCCGATTTCAGCCGTTCAAACATAATGGAGATGGCGTTCATGCCGTTGGCGGCGATCATGCTTCCGAGCGGCACCAGCGTGCGGGTGTCATCCCCGATCGCACCGCTAAGGGCCAGCCATGGCAGCGTCGCCAGCGCCGCGCAGATCAGACCGATGGCGGCGGCGAGCCAGGTCTTGCGATCAGCATCGAAATGGCTGGCGCTGTTATGGCCGGCCAGGATGCAGAAGCCGATAATCAGCAGCGCTTGCGCCGGATGCGAACGGATATCAAAAATCCAGTGCAGCACAAATGCCAGCGCCAGCAGTTGCGCCAGCCCGCGCGCTGAAGCAATGAGCATGCGCTTTGACAATCCCAACCCTTCACGATGAGCCCAAAAAGCTGCGCCGCCGATCAGCAACCATGCCGCCAGCAGCTTGATCAATGTATCGGTCAGTTGCGCATCAAACATTCCCTCTCCCCTGTTGAATTTGGTGCACAGACCCTATCGAAGCACCCGTTGCACGTCTGTATGAATGTTAAAACGGGATATTGGAGAATCCGTATCCATGGCATGCGCACTGCACATGCAACAGTCGACTGTTGTTGGCTTGTCCGACGTATTGGCGCTTGAGGCTGCGGATATCGCTCTGGAACACGACCTGGCCATGGCCGACGCGATTATCTACGCCACAGCACAACGATACAATGCCGAGCTCTACAGCAGCGATGCCGGCCTGAAAGGATTGCCGGGCGTTCATTTTATTCCCGTTGATTAGGTCGAATGCCCTAATCAGCCTGACATTGGCGATAGCACGGACACAGGATAAAATATAATCTTCGCGACCATGAAATTCTTACTCTCCAACGCGCACAAAAAAACCGGACGCAATGCGCCCGGTTTTTGTAATGGTGGAGCCAAACGGGATCGAACCGTTGACCTCAACGCTGCCAGCGTTGCGCTCTCCCAGCTGAGCTATGGCCCCGTAGGGTCGAAAACAGCCATGGCTGCTTCCGAAGGCGGCGCATTTCGCCACAGTCGAACCCTCTTGTCAACACGGCTGTCAACACGGCTGTCAACATGAGTGCCAACATCAGTAATGCCAGCATGCGACTGTTTCGCCGTACGCTGTCGGCGGATTGCCTGACGCCGCCGGGCGTTTTCGCCCGTCTGGTCGAGCGCGGCGACTGCTTTATGTTCGAATCCGCCGAGGGCGGCGAGCAGTGGGGGCGCTTCAGCATTCTGGGCATCAGCCCGGCCTGCCGGGCGACTGCAGAAGCGGCTGATGCATCCGGCCGGAGCGTAACCCGTTTGCATTTTCGCGACGGTCATGA
>JALUYG010000287.1 GCA_027013105.1 Mariprofundus sp. | reverse complement strand
ACCGTTGGTCACCACGCCGGGAATGCAGTTCAGATGATCTTCCAGCCCGCGCGCATCGGTGATTTTCAGACCATGCACATCGATAATGATATTGCCATTGTCGGTGACAAAATTATCGCGCAACTGCGGCTCGCCACCCAGCGCTCTGACTGCATTGGCCACCAGCGCACCGGCCATCGGAATCACCTCGATCGGCAACGGAAAGGCGCCGAGGCGCTCCACCTGCTTCGTCTCATCGACAATGCAGATAAAAGCGTCGGATGCCGCCGCGACAATTTTTTCGCGCGTCAGTGCGCCGCCGCCGCCCTTGGTAAGATTCTTACCGGCGTCAAATTCATCAGCCCCGTCGATATAGACCGACAGCGAGTCCACCTGCGTCAGAGCCTCATTCAGATCCATCACGGCGATACCGTGACCGGCCAGCCGTGATGCTGTCGCCTCGGAGCTGGCCACAGCGCCGATAATCTCACCTTTCATCGAAGCCAGCGCATCGATAAACATATTGGCAGTGGAGCCGGTGCCGACGCCAATAATGGTGCCAGCCTTGACATATTGCAGCGCCGCTTCGGCCACCTGCCGTTTCATTTCGTTCTGTTTTGTTTCGTTCCGGGTCATTACCCCCTCCTTGTGGATCATCACATGGACGCATCGATATGCGCCGGATCAGATGAATGGGCAGACTAAACCATAGCTCCGCTTTCGGCAAAGCAGTTCAGCGGTTAGCGTGGCGCTCATGGATAAATTCCCGGTTCCTGAACATATTGCCAGCAGCGATTTAATGCTCAGCGCCCTGGTGGCGATGGGGGTGCTGCAACTGACCTGGTTTTCCGTGATGACCCTGCGCCGCGGCGCACCGCCGCTAACCATTCAACACGCCATCACGCCGCTATTAACCATCTGGGTGCTGATGTGGCCGGTTTATGTCGATAAAAACTGGCTATGGAGCGGACTTGCGGCGCTCATCTTGTCGGCGCTGCTGGCCAGCCTGTCGAACTCTCCATTCTGGCGTCAGTTGCGCACTGCATGGTCGGAGCCATCAGGGAATGCGGCGCTTAAAATCCACCCGAGCCTGCAGCTGCCGCCGCTGACCCATCAAATCGCCGCTCTGGCTATTGCCGGACTCTGGTTCACACATATTCCCGAATTTGGCTTCGGGCTGGCGCTCTGCCTCTGCCTGGCCTTTCCGGCGGCATTCTGGGTAGATCATCTGGGCACTGGTCAAACCACCCTTCTCCAGCTCCGTTTTCCGGCCCACCCGGAGCAGACGCTGGCCGGGCACCTGTTGCTGATTGTCTGCTGCACTGCGCTGTTGAGCTGGAGCCTGCATGTCTATCACGGCACTGCCTGGACATCGCTGCTGATCGCCACCCTGATCCCTGCCATCACCGCCTCAGCCGTCCGCGCCCTGATACCCGGCCAATGGAATGCGCCCGCCGCCATGCTGGCCATGGGCTTTGTGATGTGGCTGCTATAGCCCTGTCGCACATACTCTTGCCCGTGGTAAAATGATAATACGATCAATTTATCACGCGCCAAAAAGCCCACGCCAACCAACAAAAGAGCGGCCCGAAAGGCCGCTCTTTTGTTGATACGCCCCGAATCGAAGATCCGGACA
>JALUYG010000286.1 GCA_027013105.1 Mariprofundus sp. | reverse complement strand
CCATGCATACGCACCCGATCACGATTTACACAACCGAAGAGATGACCATGCACGCTTTTGATGATGCGGTGCTGTTCAAGAGCTGGCGGCAAGCTGCCGCGATGGCCCGATTCTGGCAGCAGCACGATATCGAAACCAACATTATCAGAGCGAAGGAAGGGGTCTATTTGCTGGGCCTGGGACGTTACTTTCAGGCCGAATATGCCAGGTCGTGGCAACAAAAGCTGGATCGGGTCGGCAGAAAATATCGCTATCAGCGACGCAGCGTGCCGGCTCCCGTGGTGCGCTTTACATTTCCACCGGCCGACAGGCGGCAGGCCGAGCAGTTGTGGAAAAGGCTCAATGCCACCGGTGTTGTGATGCCGGTACTGATCTCCGAAAGCCAGTTCGACAAGCTCTATGGCAATCATCTGCAGCCGCCGCAATAGCGCCTTGCGTTGTATTGCACGCACTTTGTTGCAATGGAATGACCACTGCCTGCAGGATCGCCTCTTGCATTTGAACGCCGGAAAAAACGCTGTGGCGTGACTTGTCTGTAAAGGGCAGACTTCGCCCATCCTCAAAGACGGTACCCAACCTGTACGCAGGCGGACTGAAGCGGAAAGGAAACCATGAATGAAATCATGAACACAAAGAAACCGGTCACTGCGGCGACGCTGTTGCGCGCCAGCCAATGTGGCGAAAAAACAGTCTGGCTGACCGCTTACGATGCGCTCAGCGCCGAAATCGCCGAAACAGCCGGAGCCGATGTGCTGCTGGTGGGTGATTCGCTCGGCATGGTCTGCCTCGGATATGATTCCACAATTCCTGTCACCCTCGAACAGATGATTCATCATGCCACTGCTGTGGTGCATGCGCGAAAAAAGGCCTGGGTGGTCTGCGATATGCCGTTCGGCAGCTATCAGCAGTCGCCGCAGCAGGCATTTGCATCGTGCGTGCGGGTGTTGCAGCAGAGCGGTTGCGATGCGGTGAAAATCGAAGGCGGCGAGCCGATGGCGCCGACAATCCGTTTTCTGGCGGATCGCGGCATTGCCGTGGTGGCGCATATCGGGCTGACGCCGCAATCGGTGAAGAAATTCGGCTCCTACGGCAAACGCGGCGCCGATGAAGCCGGCCGAGCGGCGCTGCTCCGCGATGCCGAGGCGGTTGGCGCTGCCGGCGCCATCGGCGTGGTGCTGGAAAATATCCCGGCGGAACTGGCGGCCGAGATCACAGCCAACCTCGATATCCCGACCATCGGCATCGGCGCCGGCGGCAGCTGCGATGCGCAGGTGCTGGTGTTCAATGATCTGGTGGGGCTGTCTGCATCGAATCCGCCATTTGCCCCGGCCTATGCCGATGCGCGCCAGATCATGTCCGACGCCATCGCCCGCTGGTCGGCCGATGTGAAGTCCGGTCGCTTTCCAAAATGCGAAGAAAAAACTGTCTGAAGGGTTCCGATGAGAATCGCCCGCACATCTGCTGAAATCCGCAGCCAACTGGCGTCGCTGCGCGCCAGCGGTAAAACAGTCGCTTTTGTGCCGACCATGGGTTGTTTGCATGCCGGCCACCTCAGTCTGATTGAACAGGCGCGGCAAGAGGCCGATATTGTGGTCGTATCGATCTATGTGAATCC
>JALUYG010000285.1 GCA_027013105.1 Mariprofundus sp. | reverse complement strand
GCCGATCCGCTGTGCTGAACGTGCCGGTTGCGCAGTGCGGTCGTTTGTCTCCGGCGCGCCACCGGCTGCCGATGCACTCTGGCTGACCACGCCCGATAACCCGACCGGCCGCAGCGATCTGTTTCCGCCGGACTTTACCGGTGTGATCGATGAATCCTATATGCCGTTTGCCGAACGGCAGCGGCTCGGCCTGCAAACAGGCGTGATCCGGGTCGGCTCATTGACCAAGAGCTTCTGCATTCCGGGCCTGCGGCTCGGCTATGCGATCGCCGAAACGGAGCTGATCGCACGATTGCGCCAATGGCTGCCGCCCTGGCCAGCCTCGACGCTGGCGCTGCACCTGCTACCGGCGCTGCTGCCGGAGGCCGATGCGCGCGATCGGCAGCTTGTTGCTGCGCGCCGGCGTTTGCACGTTTTGCTGGTTCGTTATGATTGGCAGGTTCACCCCTCCGCGGCATCGTTCATCTTGGCGCGTCCGAACGGGCCAATGCCCGATTTTGCATCCCGCTGCATTCTGGTGCGCCACTTCTCGGAGTGGCCACAACTGGCCGGATGGATCCGCATCGGACTGCCCGGCAGTGAATCGGATTGGAGCAGACTGGAGGAGGCATTATGCCCACAACCCTGATTTTAGGTGGCGCCCGCAGTGGCAAGAGCCGGCTGGCGGAAACGATGGCGCTGTCGATGAGTGAACAGCCGACCTATATTGCGACAGCTCCCATGATCGAGGGTGATGCCGAGTGGCAGGCGCGCATTGAGTATCATCGCCGCCAGCGCGGGAGCGCATGGCATCTGATCGAGGAGGAGCTGGCGCTGATCCCGCTGTTGCAGAAACATGCGAGGCACAGGCAGGTTGTGCTGGTTGATTGCCTGACGCTCTGGCTCTCCAACCTGATGTTTGCGGGCCGGGATGTGGAAGCGGAGGTTGCCGGGTTATGCCGATGTCTGCCGGAGCTGGCCGGGCAGGTGATTCTGGTCGCCAATGAGGTCGGCATGGGGCTGGTGCCGGAGAGTAGTGAAGGGCGCGCCTTTCGCGATGCGCAGGGGCGGCTCAATCAGGCCGTGGCGGCTGTGGCCGATCGCGTCGAATTTGTAGCGGCCGGGTTGCCGCTGGTATTGAAAAACGAAACAGAGAGGGGAGAAGCGTGACGATTGCAACGATTGACCGGAATGCGGAACAACAGGCGCGGGTGCGGCAGGATCAGCTGACCAAGCCGCGCGGTGCGCTCGGCCGGCTGGAGGATATCGCCTGCTGGTTCGCTGCCCGGCAGGGCAGGGTCAACCCTGAACCGTTGCGCCCCCATATCGCCGTCTTCGCCGGTGATCACGGCGTTTGCGAAGCGGGGGTATCGGCCTATCCGAGTGTGGTGACCGGCGAGATGGTGAAGAATTTTGCGCGCGGCGGTGCGGCGATCAATGTGCTGGCGCGCCGGTGTGATGCTGCGCTGAGCGTGATCGATGTCGGCGTGCTCTCCGATCTGGCTGATGTGGATGATATTGTGCATGCCAATGTGCGGCACGGCACGGCGAATCTGCTGCATGAGGCGGCGATGACGGCGGATGAGTGCGCTGCCGCGATTGCAGTCGGGCGCGCGGCAGCGAGGCGGGGGATCGAT
>JALUYG010000284.1 GCA_027013105.1 Mariprofundus sp. | reverse complement strand
CATGGTGAAAAAATATGGTGCAGATATACCGGACGACCTCGCCTTTGAGCAGGAGATGACCATTCTGTTCAGCGATATGCGCGGTTTTACCGAAATGGCGGAGTCGTTCAGCCCGCGCGATGTCTACGCCTCCATCAATGCCAGCATCGCCATTCAGACGCGCGCAGTTCACGCCCACGGCGGCAGCGTCAACAAATTTCTCGGCGATGGACTGCTGGCCTGCTTTTCGGGCCGCAACAAGAGCGAACGCGCGCTGGATTGCACCTGCGAGATGTTGACAACGCTGCCCGCCCGCGAAGGCGAACTGCTTCCCTGCCAGGTAGGCTTCGGACTGCATTGCGGCCATGTGTTGTTCGGCCTGCTGGGCGATTCCCGGCGGCGCGAATTCACCGTCATCGGCGACGTCGCCAATACCGCAGCGCGGCTGTGCGGCGTCGCCGAACCTTTTCAGGCTCTGATTACGGCAGACGTCGCGGGCGATATCCCCCCCCGCTTGCGGGAACAGCGCTGCCGTTATCTCAGCTCTCGCACGTTCAAGGGCAAGAAAGCGCCCATGGATATTTACGAGATCACGCCAACCGATTTTTAGTCGTCGTACTGGCCGGATTCTGCTGCTACACTCCGGCCTGATGCGTAATTTATTGTCCGGGTACAGACTGCTTTTGGTTCTTATGTCGGTTATCATGCTGTCGGCGCAGGCGCCGGCTGCAGAATCCGGCGCGCTACAGATCCGTTTCGATCAAAAGGTGCTCTACTGCGCCGCCCGCATCGCCATCAACAACAAGGCTTTTTCGCCGACCATGAAAGACGGCGTCGCCATGGCGACGGAGTGGCGCATCAAAGTCAGCCGGCTGCGCCGTTACTGGCTTAACGAAGATATCGCCGATATTACCGTGACCCGCCATGCCAGGCCGGATCTGTTGACCCGCAGCTGGCTGCTGACGGAATCCTCCAGCGACATTTCCAGGCGGGTATACCGCCTGCAGGACGCCATTCAGTTTCTCTCCGGCCTGGATGATTTTCCGGTGCTCGACCGCAGCCTGCTGAAAAAAAACATGCCTTACAGGATCACTGTCAGCGTCCAGATTCACAGTGAAGGCATCAGCGAGGCATGGTGGGCCGGCTTGTGGCAACCTGCGGCGGCCGCCATGCAGCAGGATTTTTCACTGCCGTGAGGCGCATTGATGCGATGCGGTTTATCCCCCTGCTCATGGCGCTGGGGCTGTTGGGGCTGACCGCACTGTTGTGGCCCAAAGCGCAGGGCGACGTCGGCATGTTGGCCTGGGTCAATATGGGCCTGATGCTGGGGCTGTCTCTGTTGCTGATTCAATATGGCATACGCCTGTTGCGCAATCGCGCCGAGCCGCGACCCGGATCGCGGCTGCGCGCCAAACTGGTGATTGTCATGATCGCATTGCTACTGGTGCCGGCCATGACCATTCAGATGGCTGCCAGTCAGATGGTGGATCGCGGCATGGATGTCTGGTTCGATGTGCGTGTGGACACGCTGCTGGACCGGGCGCTGAAACTGGCTCAGGGTTTTTATGAACGCGTCGAGCAGAATATGAAACGGAACCTGCTGGATTACATCAGCGACGCCACGCTGGCCGCGGCTGTTAGCGGCCATATGGACTATCGCTCCATCAACGCCTACCTCGGCGATATCAGCCGTACGGAAGGCTGGCAGCGCGTGGAACTGTTCGACACCAACGAACGACTGATCAGTTCGGTGCAGATGGGTGAACTCGGCGCGCTGCAGGCGCGCCCGCTGAACAATACGGCGCGCGTGTCCATGCACCTGGGCCGGGTGGTGACCGAGCTTGAATCTCATGACGGGCGCGAGGTGGCGGTGGGTTATGCGCCGTTGATCGGTGGCGCAACATCGGTGCTGGGGCTGCTGCGAGTGGAAACGCAACTGCCGGCCGGCGTCATCCAAAACGCCCGCGCCGTTGAAGCGGATTATCGCAACTACCGTCAACTGGAGCACAACCGCCAGAAGATCAGCGCGACATTCACCCATGTGATGCTGTTCATGACGCTGGTTGTCGTCTTGCTGACGGGGCTGGTCGCGCTGCTGTTCGCCCGCCGTCTGACTGCGCCGATCGGCGATCTCGCCAACGCTTTGCGCCGCGTCACCGAAGGCGATCTGGATGTGGTTATTTCCGAATCGCCCCGCGATGAGCTGGGCTCGCTGGGGCGCTCCTTCAATAAAATGTCGTTGCGCTTGAAGCAGAATGTTGAGGCCATTGAACAGGCGCAACGGGATCTCACCCGCGCGCTGGACAACACCCGTCAGCGCCAATATGTGCTGGAGTCGCTGCTGGCCAACCTGCACACCGGCGTCGTACTGGTGGACGGGCAGGGGCGCGTGCGTCTGCTCAATCAGGCTGTCCGTGATATTCTGCACCTGCCGGAAGATTGGAAACCGAGCGCCAATATTCTGCAGGTCAGCCACGGCAACCTGCGCGATATCGGCGCATTCTACGACGAATTGAGCCATCAGCAGGAGGAACTGCTGCAACGCGAATTTGATATTGCCCTGCCGGAAGGTAAAACCCTGCATGTGCTGGCGCGCGGCGCGCGCCTCAGCGCCAGTGGCGCGGAATTTTCAGGCTACCTGCTGGTGATTGATGATATCTCGGAACTGGCCGAAGCCGAGCGCAACAAGGCATGGGCGGAGGTGGCGCGGCGTCTGGCGCATGAAATCAAGAACCCGTTGACGCCCATTAAACTCTCGGCCGAACGTCTGCAGCGACGTTTTCGCTCGCAGGTGGATAATACCGAGGTGTTTGACGTCTGCACCAAGGCCATTATCGATCAGGTGGATCGACTGCTGCGCCTGATCACCGACTTCTCAACGCTGGCGCGCATGCCGCAGCCGAAACTGCGCGAAGTGCCGGTCAAAACGCTGTTGCAGGATATGCATGAACTGTTCCACAGTTACGCCCGAGTCTCTGTCGCCATCACGCCGGACGATGATGTCGCCTGCAGGTGCGATCCCGACCAGATTCGACAGGTGTTGATTAACCTGATGGATAATGCCGTCGCCGCCACCGGCAAGAATGAGACGTGCGCAGTGCGGCTCTATGCCAGCATCGCCGAAACTGCCGTCGAATGGCATGTTGAAGATGATGGTGAAGGCATTCAGCCTGATGCTGCGCCAAAACTGTTTGAGGCCTACTATTCGACCAAGGTCAACGGCTCGGGACTGGGGCTGGCGATCGCCAGGCGTATCGCCGAAGATCACGGTGGGGAATTAACGCTGCTATCGGCGGCCAATCCTACCCACTTTTGCCTGAAACTGCCGCGTTCAGCGCCGGCCAAGGAGAAAACATGACTGCTCGCATCATGATTGTGGACGATGAACAGCCTATCCGCGACTCTCTGCAGGGCCTGTTCGAAGATGAAGAATATCTGGTGGTGTGCGCCGCCTCCGGCGAAGAGGCCATGGCTCGCCTGCGCAAGCAGCCGGTGGACTGTGTTCTGCTCGATATATGGATGCCGGGCATTGACGGCCTGGAAACCCTGAGCCGGATTCAACAGGTCGATGCCAACTTGCCGGTGATTATGATGAGCGGCCACGCCACCATCGATACGGCCGTGCGGGCCACCCGTCAGGGCGCTTTCGATTTTGTTGAAAAGCCTGTCAGCTTTGATCGCCTGATGATTCTGGCCCGCAACGCCGTGCAAAAGCGGCGGCTGGAACAGGAAAACAGCGATCTGAAACGACAGGAGACAAGCCACCACAGTCAGCAGGAGCTGATCGGCGACAGCGCCCCGATTCAGGAGGTCAGAGCGCTGATCAAACGCATCGCCCTGTCCGACTCTCCGGTGCTGATTATCGGCGAACACGGCACCGGCAAAGCGGTGGCTGCGCGCATGCTGCACGCCGCATCCAGGCGTAGCGACGCCCCGTTTGTCGAAGTTAACACCGCCAGCGTGCCGGCCAACCGCATGGATTCCGAGTTGTTCGGGCATGAGAAAGGGGCGTTCACCGGCGCGCTGCACGCCCAGCGCGGCCGTTTTGAAGCGGCCCATCAGGGCGCGCTGTTTTTTGATGAAGTGACCGAACTGAGTCTGCCGGCGCAGGCCAAGGTGCTGCGCGTATTGCAGGAGAAAGTGGTGCAGCGGCTTGGCAATCCGGCGCCGATTCCCTGCAATGTGCGCCTGATCGCCGCCAGCGCCCGCGATCTCGAGCAGGCGCTGCAGCAGGAAAAACTCCGAGAGGATTTCTACTATCGACTGAATGTCGTCTCGATTCATATGCCTGCGCTACGCCAGCGCCTGGAAGATCTGCCGCAACTGCTGCGCTCGCTGGCCGATGAGCAGGCCCATGCCCTGGGCGGCAGCCCTGTGCGCTTTAATGATGAAGTGATCAGCGCGCTGAAAACCTACGCCTGGCCCGGCAATGTGCGCGAACTGCGCAACTATGTGGAGCGATGCCATATTCTGATGCCGGGCGAACAGATGGAGATCGCCAATATGCTGCCGCCGGATCAGTCCTCGCTTCACCCTTCGGATATTGGCGCGGCGGCTTCTGCAGCCCGCCTCGCCGCTGCAGATGATGATGCCGAATCATCCGACGCGACCAGCTTCCATGATGCGCGCGAAAATTTTGAACGCGCTTTTCTGCTGCGACACCTGAACCGGCACGACTGGAACATCAGTCGCACGGCCGCAGACATCGGCATGGAACGCAGTCAGCTGCATCGTAAAATTAAAGCCTATGCACTGGTTCAGCCACAGGAGCAACAGCCATGAATATCGTGATTCTGGGAGCCGGAGAAGTCGGCTATCACATTGCCAACCGGCTGGCGACAGAGGGCAACAACGTCTCGGTGGTCGACCGGGATGAAGAGCGTCTGCAGGTGATCGCCGATGCCATGGATGTGAAAACAGTCTGCGGCCAGGCCTCCCACCCCTCCATTCTCGATCAGGCGGGCGCCGAGAACGCCGATCTGCTGATCGCCGTGACCACCAATGATGAGGTCAACATGCTGGCTTGTCAGGTGGCCCACTCCCTGTTCCGGGTGCCGACCAAACTGGCGCGCGTGCGCGAGCAGGACTATATCAGACATGCCAGCCTGTTCGGACGCGACGATCTGCCGATTGATCGCATGATTTCGCCGGAGGGCGAGGCGGCCAAAGTGGTCATGGGCCGCCTGAATGTCTCCAGCGCTCAGGATGCGCTGGAGTTTTTTAACGGCAAAATCGAGCTGGTGGAATTCACCGTGCGTCCGAAAAGCAACCTGGCCGGGCTGTCGCTACGCGAACTGCCGGAAGTAATGAATGACCTGAACGTTTATGTGGTGGCCCACGAACACAACGACCGCTGGCATGTGCCGAAAGGGGACACCGTGCTGCTGGCCGGCGATCATATCTATGTGGCGGTGGAAAAGTGCTACCTGAACATATTGATGCAGACCATCGATCTCTCCTATCAAACGCCGCGCGGGCGCAATGTGATGATGGTCGGCGGCGGTCGCATCGGTTATCTGGTGGCGCAGGAACTGGAGCGGGCCGGCGCCAAGCTGAAAATTATCGAATACAATCAGGAGCGGGCCGAATGGCTCTCCGAAAATCTCAACGATACGGTGGTTTTGCATGGCGATGCGCTGGATCAGAAACTGCTGGAAGAGGAAAATATCGATCGCATGGACGATTTTCTCGCCCTGACCAATGATGACGAAAACAACATCCTCGGCAGCCTGATCGCCAAACGCTACGGCGTGAAGCATGTGGTGACGCTGATCAACCGCTCCATCTATTCGCAACTGGTGCGCCAGCTCGGCCTCGACACCATTGTCTCGCCCCGCCAGTCCACAGTGGCGACCATCCTCGGCCACCTGCGCAAGGGGCGCATTCACGGCATGGCTTCGCTGGCGCAGGGGAAACTGGAGGTGCTGGAAGCCGAAGCGCTGGCAACCAGCTCCATTCTCAATACGCCGCTCAAGTATATGAAGCTGCCGGAGGATATGGTGATCGGCGCGATTCTGAGGGGCAATGAAATTATTATCCCCAATGGCTCCACCACGGTGCAGCCGCACGATCATGTGTTGATCGTCACCACCAGCGAACTGATACCGCAGATGGAAAAGCTGTTCGAAGTTCATCTGGAGTTCTTTTAACAGATGCACCCGAAAGGGGTAATCTGGACAATCGGCGTGCTGGTGACCCTCTATGGCGGCAGCATGCTGATTCCCGCCATGGTGGCGCTCTACTATGAAGCCAGCCATTTAAGCGAATTTGTCGAGGCGGGCTGTATCGTGATCATTATCGGCGGCGGCATGATGCGCTTTGGCGGCGGTGCGCCAAAACAGTTAAGTCACCGCGATGGTTTTATGGTGGTGGCGCTGGCCTGGCTGGTGCTCTCCCTGATCGGGGCGGTGCCGTTCTGGACCACCGGCACCCTACCGGACATGGCCGATGCGATGTTTGAATCCGCCTCCGGCCTAACCACCACGGGCGCCACCGTACTTTCAGGCCTGGATCACCTGCCTCGCTCGATTCTGTTCTGGCGCTCCATGCAGGAGTGGCTGGGCGGTATGGGCATTATTGTATTGGCGGTTGCAGTGATGCCGCTGCTGGGCGTCGGCGGCATGCAGCTGTTCAGGGCGGAAACGCCCGGCCCGGTCAAGGATAAGCTGACCGCGCGCGTGACCGAAACTGCCAAACTGCTCTGGTATCTCTATCTGATTATGACGATGATCTGCGCGCTGGCCTACTGGCTGGCCGGCATGGATGCTTTTGACGCCATCAACCATGCCATGTGCACCGTCGCCATCGGCGGCTTTTCCACCCACGACGCCAGTTTCGGATATTACGACAGCCCGCTGCTGCAACTGCTGGCTTCCGCCTTCATGGTGTTGGCCGGCATCAATTTCACGCTGCATTTTGCCGCCACGCTGAAAGGCTTTTCGCTGAAAACCTATATGATGGATGAGGAGTTTCGCACCTATATCATCTGGATGCTCTTTCTGGTGGGCTGCGCCATTCTGATGGTGGCTGTCGGCGGCCATGACGAATGGATCCATGTGATATTCAATGTGGTCTCGATCGCCACGACGACCGGATTCGCCGTCAGTGATTACAGCCTGTGGAGTTCCGGCGCCACCATGCTGATGCTGATGTCGATGTTTGTCGGCGCCTGCGCCGGCTCCACCGGCGGCGGCATGAAGGTGGTGCGTATCATGCTGCTGTTTCGTCAGGGCATGCGTGAAGTCCGCAGGCTGGTGCATCCGCACGGCGTCGTGCATGTCAAGATGGGACAGCAGCGTATTTCCGCCAATGTGACGGAAGCCCTGTGGGGGTTTGCGGTGCTCTACGTGGTCTGCTATGTCATCATCGCCACGCTGATCTCCTTCACCGGCGTCGATATGATCACCTCGTTCACAGCGGCGGCAGCCTGCATCACCAACACCGGCCCCGGTTTCGGCCAGGTCGGCCCGGTCGACAACTACCAGTCGCTGCCCGATATGGCCAAGTCGGTGTTGATTTTCGGCATGATTCTCGGCCGCCTGGAGATATTTACATTTTTTGTACTGCTGGTGCCGGAATTCTGGCGCGATTGAGGTTTTTTACGACTGGCGGCATGATCCGCCATATTCCATGATTTTCAGAGGTTTACCATGATCACCATCAATGTAAAAGCGGGCCACGCCCATAAACAGCGCGACGATGCCGTGGTGCTGCCGCTGCTTGAAGGGCGCAAACTCACCGATTCGGGAAAAGCGTTGCAACAGGCCAGCGGCAAAACGATTCCGTCATTCCTGAGGAAACAGGATCTCTCAGGCAGCTTCGGAAAAAGCCGCACCCTGTATGGCGTGACCGGCGCTTTTACCCGGCGCGTGATGCTACTGGGGGCGGGCGATGCGAAAAAACTCACGCTGCACAAGCTGCGCCTGCTGGCGGCAAAGGCGGCGCGCAAACTCGATGCGGGCGGCGCACAGGATGTGTCGCTGTTTTTACCGGAGCTTGCCGTGCGCGGCGCCACCCTGGCCGACAAGGTGCAGGCCGTGGCCGAGGGCATCTGGCTGGGGCTCTACCGCTTTGATAAATACCAGCACCATGCGCATCAACACAACCGCACACTGCAATCGGCGACCATCATGATCGCCTCCCGCCGCGACCTGGATGAGGCGCGCCTGGCGCTGGCGCGCGCCAGCGCCATTGCCGGCGGCGTCAATTTCGCCCGCGATCTGGCCAATGAGCCCGGCAATGTATGCACGCCGGAATATCTGGGCGAGCAGGCGGCGGCGCTATCGCATGCTCAGCTGAATGTGACAGTGATGGACAGGCAGGCCATTGAACAGGCCGGACTCAACGCGCTGCTGGCAGTCAATCAGGGCTCGGCCAAAGCGCCGCGTTTTATCGTGCTGGATTACCGGGGCGGCGCTCAGGCCGATGCGCCGGTGGCGCTGGTCGGCAAAGGGCTGACATTCGATGCCGGCGGCATCTCGCTCAAGCCGGGGCCGCAGATGGAAGAGATGAAATACGATATGTGCGGCGCGGCCGCCGTACTGGGTATTTTCAAGGCGGCGACCGAACTGAATCTGGCTGTCAACCTGCTGGGGGTGATTCCATCCACCGAAAACCTGCTGGGCGCAGCAGCTTATAAACCGGGCGATATCATTACCGGCCATAAAAAGGATATCTCCATCGAAATTCAGAACACCGACGCCGAAGGGCGCATCATTCTCTCCGATGCGTTGAGCTACGCGGCTGCCCAGCAACCGGCCGAGATTATCGATTTCGCCACGCTGACCGGGGCCTGCGTGATTGCACTGGGCTCGCATGCCAGCGGCCTGATGGGCAACGATGAAAAACTGAAGCAGGCACTTAAGGCTTCGGGCGATTTCACTTATGATCGCGTATGGGAGTTGCCCATGCATGAGGAGTATCAGGAGCAGATCAAGTCCGATATTGCCGACATCAGAAACATCGGCGGCCGGGAAGCCGGCACGATCACGGCGGCCTGTTTTCTCTCCCGCTTTGTCGGGGATATCCCCTGGGCGCACCTCGATATCGCCGGCACCGCCTGGAACATGAAGGGCTCGGAACTCTCGGCCAAAGGCGCCACCGGCGCCGGCGTGCGACTGCTGATGGATTATCTGATTCGCAAACAGCGCTGATATTGGCCGCCATGCCCGCTACGCAATTTTGGCATTGGTTTTGCTTCACTTTTTGTTGAGCGCTTATTGACTGTGATTAACCTGAACGGGATCTGCCTGCGCCGGCTCATGAACCACTCGCACGGAAGGCTCGAATTGCGTCAGAAAAAGCAGCTCGCCATTGAGGCTCGCAACAACTGTCACTAAATTGACAGGTCGAAAACAGAGGGTGAAGATGTGCGCATAGAGAGGCCGACAGCAAGAGGGGGAAAGCAATGAACAGACGAGCCCCCCTGGCGGATCAGTGATGCAGATGGCGGATGGATTGCGCTCTCTTGCCGCCACTTTGTGGCTTGCGCTGCTGCTCTGCCTGTCGCCCCCGGCGCACGCGCTGGGCTTTGGCGCGCTGATCCTCTCCAGCCATCTGAATGAGAAACTCAAGGCGGAAGTGCCGCTTATTCTGAATGCATCGGACGATATCAATACGGTACGCATCGGGCTGGCCGGTCCGGCCGACTACCGACAGGCGGGGTTGGCCTGGCAACCGCAACTT
>JALUYG010000283.1 GCA_027013105.1 Mariprofundus sp. | reverse complement strand
CCAGCGCAATTTTCGATGCATCAATCTTGCGACTGAACATCGATTCGGCAAAAAACACCCGATTGAGCAACACCCCGTACAACCCGCCCACCAGTTCGTCCCCGTGCCGCACCTCAACCGAATGGGTGTAACCGAGCTGATGCATGCGAATGTAGGCCGTTTGCATCTCCGGCAGAATCCAGGTGCCGTGTTCACCGCGCCTCGGAATATCGGCGCAGGTTGCAATCACATCACTAAAAGCTGTATCAAAAGAGACGGCATACCGCCCCTGTCGTATGCGTCGGGCCAGACGTTTCGAGCAGTGAAAGGCGACCGGAAACAGCACCATGCGCGGATCGGGCGACCACCACAGCAGTGGTTGCCCTTCGCCATACCACGGAAAAATCCCCTTGCTATAGGCCGCCAACAGCGTCTCAGGTTCCAGGTCGCCGCCCACAGCCAGCAAGCCATCTTCATTGGCCAGTGACGGATCAGGAAACACGATCATCCAACATGCGCCCAACCATCATTTTAACCGCAAAGCTCGCAAAGTACCGCAAAGGAAACCGCAACAAGAGCCATCGAAAACTGAATATCCACACAGCTGTGAGAGTACGAATGGCGGACGTAATATCCAGTTTTTTACTTGGCGTACCTTTGCGGTTGCAGCTTTTGAATGTGTATGGCGCCACCTGCAACGCAGCAGAATAGAAACAGGGCGGACAGAAAAAGGCTTGCCCGAACAGGGGCCTCGCGTAACGCTTGCAGCCATGTGGATTGAGTCTCCGGTTCCCCTCTCCGAGCTGCCGCGCGAGCCCGGAGTCTATCGCATGCTTGATGCGGATCGAAAAGTGCTCTATGTCGGCAAGGCGAGGAATCTGAGAAAGCGCGTATCCAGTTACTTTCAGCGCCGGCCTGAATCGCCGCGCACGCAGGCCATGGTGAAGCAGATCAGGGATATCGCCTTTTCCGTTACCGCGTCGGAAGCCGAAGCGCTGGTGCTCGAACATAACCTGATCAAACAACTCAAGCCGCGTTATAACGTGCTGATGAAGGATTCCAAATCCTATCCTTATATCCTGCTGAGCGATGAGAGCTATCCGAAGCTGGCTATGTATCGCGGCAACCGATCTCTGCCGGGCGAATATTTCGGCCCTTTTCCGAACGCCGGCGCAGTTCACGCCACGCTGCATGAGATGCAATCGATTTTTCGCCTGCGCGACTGCGAAAACAGCGTTTTCAACAACCGCTCCCGCCCCTGCATGCAGCATCAGATCGGCCGCTGCTCAGCGCCCTGCTGCAATCTCGTTTCACAAGCCGAATACCGTCAGCAGGTCGATGACGTACGTCGATTTCTGAAAGGTAAAAACGATACCTTGATCAAAAGCTGGGAGCAGGCCATGCAGCAGGCGTCGGCGGCGCAGCAGTTCGAGCAGGCCGCCATGCTGCGCGACCGCATTCGCGCCCTGCGCAGCGTGCTGGCCGGGTCGGAGCAGAGCAGCCTGCCGGACAATGCCGACGCCATCGCGTTAATCCGCCATCAAGCCAGCGTCGTCGCCAGTATCGGCGTACGACGGGCAGGCCGTGATCTGGGCTGTCACAATATCCGCATCGATCAGGCCGGCGACGCCGATGATCTGGAGGTGCTGCAAACGCTGTTTTTCGAGCGTT
>JALUYG010000282.1 GCA_027013105.1 Mariprofundus sp. | reverse complement strand
TTCAGATGCGCCAATCCGGCGCAGGTGCTGGCCAATATTGAGGCGCTGGCCGAGCTGGTTGGCGCATATCAGGATGCTTGCAAGGCGCGCCATGAAGCTGCGACACTGCCGGGGCTAATCCACTGGCTGGGTCAACAGGAAGACCCCGGTATACCGGAAGGGCATGGCGATCAGACGGTGCAGTTGATCACCTACCACCGATCCAAGGGGTTGGAGTGGCCGCTGGTCATCTTAAACGATCTGGATTCCACCAGCCGTTTTTCGGCTTTTGGTGTGTCGGTGGTGCAGGCTGACTGCTTTGATCCGGTCAATCCGTTGGCCGGTCGCGGCATTCGATTCTGGCCGGAGCCGTTTAATGGCAAAGACCTGCCATTTGGCGAGTCGATTGAGGCGTCACCCGAGTATGCGGGGGCGCGGGAACGGGAAGAGCAGGAGCGACAACGTTTGATGTATGTCGGCATGACACGCGCCAGAGATTATCTGGTGCATGCCGTGCCCTATTATACGCGCAAAAAGAATGCTGTTCCGGAACGCCACAGTGAGTGGCTCGATGCGCTGATTCCAACGGCAGCGGCAATTGAGTTACCGGAAGTGGGGGATGACCCTTGCCAGATCACGATTGCTGATCAGGCGTTCTCTTGTCGGCTGGCGGTGTGGGATGAAGATGAGTCCATCGAGCCTGTGGATTTGGGGCAGCAATCGTGGTTTACACCGGCGGAAGGGGCAGCAGCGGTGTATGAACCTTTCCGTATCGCGCCGAGCGGCTATGAGCTTTCCGATACGCAAATGGGATCAGTGCGTACCACGTTGTGTGATCGTCTCGGAGAGGAAACTCAGGTGCAACGTGGCATTGAAATGAATCGTCTGGGTGAAGCTATTCACCGTTTTATTGCTGCGGATTGCGATAAGCGAACAAAGGATGAACGCCAAAGACTGGCGCAACAGTTGATCAATCGCTGGAGCCCGGAATCAGGCGTGGATGTGGATCGACTGATTGCCATGAGCCGGCTCTTTCACCAGTGGGCGGCCAGCCGCTGGCCGGATGCCCGCTTGCTCAAGGAGTGGCCTGTACGCATGCGAGTGGGGGATCAGACTGCGCATGGATGGATTGATGCGTTGGTTGAAACCGAATCAGGTTATATCCTGATTGATCACAAAATTATCAGGGCCGATATCGATCAGTGCCTGGAGCGGGTGAAAGAGTATGCCGGTCAGCTTTCGCTCTATGCCGAGGCCATCACAGCAGCAACAGGAAAACCTGTGCAGGAAACGATCATTCATCTGCCGTTGCAGGGATATGCAGTCAGGGTGGAGTTCGATGGCTAAAAAGAGACGCATGAAAGTCGGCACGATCAGGCCGGGTGATGTGAAAGTGCGCAAGAAGAGTCCGCCGCCGACGCAGGTGCAGCGATCACCGAAGGATTATGATCGCAAGCAGCGAAAGCGGGATGATCGAAAGGAGATGCTTGATGAAGACGTCTGAAAACCAGAGACGCAGGATGCTATTCGATGCTCAGGGTGGGGTTGATCAGAAGCGAGAGTAACTGATTGAAGTGAGATCGAGGGTAAACTGCAACAGAGTACTCACCGGCAAGAGCTGTTCCTATCCGCTGGAGGCTGCCATGACAGAGCCGACCATTGTTTACCCGAAATAC
>JALUYG010000281.1 GCA_027013105.1 Mariprofundus sp. | reverse complement strand
TTCACCATGGCGACAGCTTAGTTGGCGTTCGTACACCGTGCAATAAAAATATGCACTGTAAGCAATCACACCCGACAGAGACCATATGAGCTATGAGAAAACGTATCGAAACCGCCCGCCAACCGGAAGTCGTTCGCACCGCCCTGCGTTTCGCCCTGATTGTCGGCCCTGTGCTGGTCTTCATCAACCATGGCGACGCCATCATCGCCGGCTCCATGGATGCGACCGCCTGGCTGAAAAGCGCCCTGACCATGTTGGTGCCCTATGCCGTTTCAACCCTGTCGAGCGTCAGCGCCTACCACTCCTGCCGCAACAATTCAGACGAATAGCGCCAATATCGGATTTATGGGTCTTATAAGACCTATAAACCGCACAATCACGAATCCGATTCAATAATGGCCGCCGCCGCTTTCAGGCCGTCCACGGCAGCGGAAACAATGCCGCCGGCATAACCGGCGCCCTCGCCAACCGGATACAATCCCTGCAGAGACACGCTCTGCATCCGTTCATCGCGCCGAATCCGCAGCGGTGAGGAGGTGCGGGTTTCCGATGCCAACAAATTTGCCTCGGTTGTCACGAAGCCGCGCATCTTCTGCCCGAACCCCTGGATGCCCTCGCACAGCGGAGCGCTCAGCCACTCCGGGAAAATATCCCGCAGATCGGCGGCGACCGCCTCGGGCTTGAAACGGGTGGCGGCCAGCTTGCCGGTGGCGTGACCAGCAATGAAATCGACCAGCCGCATGGCCGGTGCGGCATAATGCTCCCCTGCCGCCCGAAACGTGGCCGCTTCCAGCTGACGCTGAAATGCAATCCCCATCAGCGGATGCCCCGCCATGCCATGACGCCGAATGTCATCCGGCGTCACCTGCGCCACGATGCCGGAATTGGCCCACTGCCCCGCCCGTTTGGCGTTGCTCATGCCGTTAACAGCCATGCCGCCGGTTTCTGTTGGCGACGGCACAACCAGTCCGCCCGGACACATACAGAATGAGTAAACGCCGCGCCGGTTCATATAGGGATCAGCGACCTGATGGGTCAGTTTATATTCTGCCGCCCCCAGCCCGGCATGGCCGGCCATACGACCAAATTGATTGCGATTGATCAGCGATTGCGGATGTTCGGCGCGCACGCCGACGGCGAAGGCTTTGGCCTCCATCTGAACACCCAGCTGATGCAGACGCGTCACCGTATCGCGGGCCGAATGGCCGGTGGCCAGCACCACATGATCGGCAGTTATTTCCGCGCCATCCGCGATGCGCACGCCGCGCACCCTGCCGCCATGCATGAGCAGATCATCGACGCGACTTTCAAAACGGTAATCAACGCCGAGCGCCAGCAGATGATGGCGCATGTTGCGCACAATGCGCACCAGTTTATCGGTGCCCAAATGCGGATGCGCATCGACCAGAATATCGTTGTTGGCGCCGAAACGAACAAACGTCTGCAACACATGGCGCAGATACGGGTGCTTGATGCGGGTGTAGAGTTTGCCATCGGTATAGGTGCCGGCGCCGCCTTCGCCAAAACAGATATTGCTCTCCGGATTCAGTTCGCCGCGTGAACGCAGACGCCCGATATCGCGCATTCTCGGCTCCACCGCCTTGCCGCGCTCCAGCAGTGTCACCCGAGCCCCCGATTCCGCCAGCGCCAGCGCCGCAAAC
>JALUYG010000280.1 GCA_027013105.1 Mariprofundus sp. | reverse complement strand
ACCGACATCTCTTCGGCATGCATCAACAGCAATTCCGCCGGCGCCAGAATCGCCAACTGCTCCTGCAGGCGCGCTTCGCCCTCGCCCTCCAGCAACTGCCAGCGACCGCAGGAGAGATCGACCGCCGCCAGCCCCCAGCGCTGATCATGCCGGTGGCACGCCACCAGTGGCGCAGAGCGGGCGTGATCCAGCAGTTCCGACTCGGTAATGGTGCCGGCCGTGACCACCCGCACCACCTCACGACGCACCGGCCCTTTGGAGCCATCGGGCGGCTCCATCTGATCGCAAACCGCCACCCGCCTGCCCGCCGCCACCAGCTTGGCCAGATAATTTTCCGCCTGATGCCACGGCACGCCGGCCATGGGAATATCTTCACCGCCAGATTTTCCACGCTTTGTCAGCGTGATATCGAGGATTTTTGACGCTTCCACCGCATCATCGAAAAACATCTCGTAAAAATCACCCATGCGGTAGAACAGCAGGCAATCGGCATACTCGGATTTAATCTTGAGATACTGCTGCATCATCGGGGTGTGTCGAGGGGATGGGGTGCTGTTTGAAGACTTCTTCGCCATGCCCGCAATGTAGCATGGCGACTGGCGATGCTTAAGCCTGTTGTTTGTTTGACTGCCTGTTTGTTTTGACGTCAGAGCTGATGTACGTCCGAAACCTTTATCCCCAGCAGCGCAACGGCATGACCCATGGACGGGAAAGGAAAACACTTTGGCCCGGAGAATATGCATCGGGGGGGGGAAGGGGGAGGATGGCATATTCACCCGGGCCATAGTGACCAGTTTGAATGACTGATAATTTACTCTATCGCAAGATTGCTGCCATACTTTAATTTTAAGACGACCCGTTCAACGCCCACCTTCAGCCTGCATATTGACACTTCCACAATGGTGATTGACTTCACCTGCCATGCCCGCAGGATTTTGCTGGCAGCTGCAAGCCCAAATTGCGCAAGCCAAGGATTCCCATATGACCCGCACCCACAAACAGATCGGCCTGTTCATTCTGCTGATCACTGCCGACCAGCTCTCCAAATGGTGGATTCAGCAGCCGGACTTTCATGCCATGGTGGTGATCGACGGCTTTTTCAACCTCATCCGCGCCTACAATCCGGGCGTGGCATTCTCGATGTTCGCCGATCTGCCCGATGCCGTTCGCCTCTGGCTGCTGCTCGGCGTCACCATCGGCATTGCCATCGCCGTACTGTTCTGGTGGTGGCAGGAGCGCCTGCGCGCCGGCATCACATCATGGCTGCTGGTGCTGATCATGGCCGGCGCGCTCGGCAACATCTGGGATCGTATTCAGCTGGGCTATGTGGTCGATTTTATCGACTGGTATGTCCGCACCGATTCCGCCGAATACCACTGGCCCGCCTTCAACATCGCCGATAGCTGTATTTCAGTTGCTGTCGTACTGCTGATTTTCACCAGTTTCAAAAAGTAGCGGCTCAGCTCATCCCCTGATTTGCCCGATCACTGCGTTGAAAATGCTCATGTGCAGTAGCACACTGCGCGTTTTCGCCTTGCTCCCGGACAAATCAGCGGCGCTCTGAGCCGCTACTTCAAAAAGCGAATCATATCAGAAGCTGTAGTCGGCCAGCACATATCCGAATCTGGCCGTATTGGCGATGCCGCCGTTGCGCTCGGACACCGCAG
>JALUYG010000279.1 GCA_027013105.1 Mariprofundus sp. | reverse complement strand
GCGCTCCAGTTCGGCGGCGTTATGCACTTCCGGCAACACCGACAAGCCCAGTTCACGGGCACAGCTTGTCAGTTCCGCTGCCAGCCCGTCATCCAGCATGGCCATGATCACCAGAATCGCATCGGCTCCCATGGCTTTGGCCTCAATGATCTGATAGGGGTCGAGCATAAAATCCTTGCGCAAAATAGGCAGGGCGGCGGCGTCTCGAATCGATGTGACATATGCATCTGAGCCCTGAAAATATTTTACATCGGTCAGCACGGAGAGGCAGGTTGCGCCGCCGTTCTCATACGATGTGGCAATGGCGACCGGATCAAAATCCGGCCGGATAACGCCTCTGGAAGGGCTGGCTTTTTTGACTTCGGCAATGACGGCATTGTGTTGGTTGCCAACCCTGGTCTGCAATGCTCCGGCGAAACTCAGAGGATTGCGCAGACTGGCAAGGCTCAGTAACTCACTTTCCGAGCATTGTTGCTTGCACCGGGCAACCCAGCCACGTTTGTATTCAGCAATTTCGTTCAAAATTGACGTCATGATTGTTCACCCATGGTCAAAAGCTTTTTACCGCAAAGGACGCAAAGGCGCGCAAAGGTAAAATCAAAAATCATTAACCATCCTTTTTATGCCATTTCGCAATTGGCTAACGTGAAAGTTTATCAGAAATCCCAGGCGCTTATCTGCCAGCTTTGAATAAGAGAGCAGTTGCGCTTCATGGATGGAGAGGACTCTTTCGACAGCTTTCAATTCGATAATGATGGCGTTCTCGACAAGCATATCAATACGATATCCTGTTTCAATTTTTATTGCCATCGTAAATAATTGGCAACGCCACCTGTGTGACCACATGAACGTCGTGCTTAGTCAGTTCATAGCACAGACAGTGCTCGTATGCAGATTCAAGCAAGCCCGGCCCGAGTGCTGTGTGAACAGTCATAGCCGCATCCAGAATCTCCCGGCTTAATGCATTGATGCGTTGCCGATTCATTTTTCTACCGCCAAGAGCGCAAATGTAAGCAAAGGAAATCGAGCAAAAAATTATATTTCATTTCCACTGCCGCACGAAAACCTTGTTGATGTAAAAAAGTTTCCGAACCATAAATTTGGTTCTGTTTTCCTTTGCGCGCCTTTGCGTTCTTTGCGGTTCATGCTTTTGACTTTTGGGTGAAGGCGATCAATGCATCCAGTGTCGCCTGCACGTTGCCGGAATCGATGGCGTTTGCAGCCATGGCGATGCCAGCGCCGATGCCGTCCACCCTGCCTGCCACCCACAGGGCTGCGCCGGCATTGAGCAATACAATATCGCGCCCGGCGCCGCTCTGACCGGCGAAGATATGTTTGAGAATGGCGGCGTTGGTGGCGGCGTCATCCCCGGCCAGCGCCTCCGGAACGGTATAGGGCATGCCGAATGCTTCGGGATCAATTTCAAAATGCACCGGTTCCTCCCCGGCCTGCACCAGAATCGCATCGGTGATGTCGGTCGTGGTGATTTCATCCAGACCGTCGCGCCCGTGCACAATCAGGGCGCGCCTGGCGCCCAGTTCGGCCAGTGCGCCTGCCACCAGTTCCAGTTTGTCTTTGGCAAACACGCCCAGCACCTGATATTCCGCATTGGCCGGGTTGGTCAATGGCCCCAGCAGGTTGAACACCGTGCGCACGCCCAGTTCGCGGCGCACCGGGCCGGCATATTTCATGGCCGGGTGCAGTTTCTGGGCGAACAGAAAACCGATGCCGGTGGCGTCAATGCAGGCAGCCACCTGCTCCGGGCTGATATCCAGATTCACACCCAGAGCTTCAAGCACATCCGCCGCACCCGATTTGGAGCTCATGGCGCGATTGCCATGCTTGGCCACAGGCACGCCGCAGGCCGCCACCACCAGCGAAACGGCGGTTGAGATGTTGAATGTTTTGGCGCCGTCGCCGCCGGTGCCGCAGGTGTCGATCAGTCCGGTGGCCTGCGGCGAGATATGCGTCGCCGCCGCCCGCATGGCTCTGGCCGCGCCGGCCACGACAGCGGCTGACTCACCACGAATGGAGAGTCCGGTAAGAATGGCGGCAATCTGGGCCTGCGTAGCTTCTCCGCGCATGATCGCAGCGAACACCGTTTCCGTCGCAGCGCCGGTAACCTCGGTTCCCGCCTGCAAATCCACGATCATGCGAGCCACCGCCTGAATCCTGTTTCCCCGATTCATCTTTCCCCCTGGTTGATGCATTGCATTTGCAATATCTCAGGCCGGCACATTAACATGTATTACACCCGAGGGAAGAGCATTCTCGGAAGCGCCATGAAGCGTTTGATTTTCAGATTCTGCTTGATTGATAAAATATCTTGTCAATATGTTTCATGGCCCGGACTCCCCAGGCGCTATTTAATCTGCATGATATCCCGATCTGTTTGTGCATTTTGCGAGCCAAGGGCATTATGTCGCACTCATGGGTATTTCGTTATGTCTGGAGGCGCTTGAGCCTGCCACGTTGCAAAAGTTATGCGGAGCCGGCAACTGGATTATCAGCCGCGTGGAAGCTTTTTATCAGGTCCGTTTTCTGGGCCAGCCGGGCGACTGGAATATCGAGGGAGAACATGCCGATGCAGCCAGTCGCGCTCTGCGGCGGCTGTTGAAACTGTCCGCGACACAGGCAGGGGAGTTGACGGATATCGATGTGGAAGGCGTATTGCGCGATGATGGCGCTGCTTCCCAGCAACCTGAAACGGATCAGGATAGCCATGTTATCACGGCCGGCCGCCGCCATATCAGTGGCAAAACGGCCAATCAGCGCGCCTATATCAGAGCCATTGCATGCAACACCTTAACGCTGGCGGTCGGCCCGGCCGGCTCCGGTAAAACCTATCTGGCTGTGGCCATGGCCGTGGCCGCCATGAACAGCAATCGGGTGGAACGCATTATTCTGACCCGTCCGGCCGTGGAGGCCGGTGAACGGCTGGGCTTTCTGCCCGGCGATATGCAGCAGAAGGTCGATCCCTACCTGCGTCCGCTTTACGACGCCATGGCCGACATGCTCGGGGTGGAAAAAATGAATGCGCTGATGGAGCAGGGGCGCATCGAAGTGGCGCCGCTGGCCTATATGCGCGGCCGCACCCTCAACGACGCTTTTGTGATTCTCGATGAAGCCCAGAACACCACGCGCGAACAGATGAAGATGTTTCTCACCCGGCTCGGTTTCGGTTCCAAAATGGTGGTCACCGGCGATGTCACTCAGGTTGATCTGCCGCGCCATCAGCAGAGCGGGCTGCTGCATGCGCTGCGGGTGCTGGAGCATGTCAGGGATATTGCGCTGTGCCGTTTGAGCAGCCGTGACGTGGTGCGCCATCAACTGGTGGAGAAGATCGTTAATGCTTATGAAGATGGTGAAGAGGCCCCGAAGCATGATTAAGCTGTATGATTGATATCGTCGTTGATGCCGAGGTGGATGGCATGGCGGATTTTGAGCCGCCGTCAGCCATCGATGCGGCGGTGCAGGCGGCTTGCGCCGTGGCTGGTCTGGAAGCGTCGGAAGCGGAGCTGTGCATCCGATTCTGCCCGGATTTGGAAATCCGCGCCTTGAACCGCCAGTGGCGCAATCAGGACAAGGTGACCGATGTGCTCTCATTTCCGATGCAGATGCCGCCGGTCGATCTGTCCGAATCGTTGGGGGATATCGCACTGGCGGCGCCGTTTGTGCGCCAGGAGGCGGTGCGATTGGGGGTGCCGGAAGATGCGCATTTATTGCATCTGATTATTCATGCCACCCTGCATCTGCTCGGTTATGATCATATCGATGACGATGAAGCGGAGCGGATGCAGCAGTTGGAGAGAGAGGCCATGCGCCGCATCGGGCTGCATGATCCCTATCCGGGTGAAGCTGCGCAGCAGGCGGTGGCATGAATCGGTTGCAACAGTGGCTCGGGGGGCTGCGCAAACTGCTGATCGCCTATCTGCGGCCGGGCCGCGATGAGCAGGAATTGCTGGCGGTGATCAATCGGGCCGAAGCGGTGCAATCGGATGATCAGCGCAACATGCTCACGCAACTGGTGGAAATGCACGATATGCGGGTGCGTGAATTGATGGTGCCGCGCTCTGAAATCCATGCCGTGGCGGCGGATACGCCGCTGCCCGATGTGGAACGCGCCATGATCGAAAAGGGCGTCAGCCGGATGCCGGTGATGGATGGCGATATCGATCATGTGCTCGGGGTCGTGCATGTGCGCGATGTGGTGATGGCGCGACTGAAAAATGAAACGCCCGCCCTGACTACGCTGCTCAGGCCCTGCCTGCGCGTGTTGGAGCTGGAGCAGATCTCCGGTCTGCTGGCTGAAATGCGCGAACAGTCCTGCCGTATTGCCATGGTACTGGATGAGTATGGCGGCACGGCCGGCCTGATCACCTTGCCCGATCTGCTGCGCGAAATTACCGGCGAGATCGGCGAGGACGGTCAGGCAGAAGCGGCGGAATTGAAGGCGCTGGGCGACGGCGCATACAAGGTGCAGGCGCGCATGCATATCGAAGATCTGGCCGAGGCGCTGGGAATCGCATTGCCGGAAGGCGATTATGATACGGTCGGCGGCTGGCTGACGGCGCATCTGGGGCGCATCCCGCACGGCGGCGAGCAGATTAGCCTGCAGGGCTTGCAGATTCAGGTGCTCGATGCCGATCCTCGCCGCATCTCCGCTGTGCGTATTCAGATGAAGTCCGCAGCGCACGCGCAGCCTGATAAAAAAGCCTGACAACGTTGAAAACGAACCGCTCTATCCATGCTTTGCTGGCGCTCATTTGCGGCGCGCTGATGCCGCTTGCCTTTTCACCGTTCGATCACAACTGGCTGGCCATCCCCTGCCTGACAGGCTGGCTTTGGCTGATCGGGCAGGGTCGGCCGATTCGCTGCGGGTTCGCATTCGGTTTCGGCTGGTTTGGTTTTGGCGCATGGTGGCTGGCGCCGACGCTGCACATCTATGGCCATCTGCCGTGGCTGGCGGCGGCGTTCTGCGTTTTTCTGGTCGGCGTTGTGATGGCGATGCTGCCGGCCTGGTGGGCGTGGCTGACCTGGAAAACGGCAGGCGGATCGGCCTGGGTGTTGTTGAGTTTTCCGGCTGCGGCGATTGCTGAAGAGTGGGTCAGGGGGCATCTTTTTACCGGCCTGCCGTGGACTGCGCTGGGCAATCTTCTGCTCGATACGCCGGCCATCGGCTGGGCGGCATGGTTCGGCGTCTATGGCGCGGCGCTGTTGCCCGCCCTGATTGCGGCATCGCTGTTGCTGCTGCTCACAGCCGGGCGGCAACGGGCAGGCGCAGCAGGTATGACAGCTGTCGCCCTGCTAATGATATTCGCGCCGGCGCCGATGGCGGCAACGGGGGCGTTTCACACGGCTGCGCTGGTGCAGGCGAATATTCCGCAGGATAAGAAGTGGGACGCCGATTTTGTCAACGCCACGATGCAACGCTATGCCCGGCTCTCAGCCGGTGCGGCGGCGCATGCCGATCTGCTGATCTGGCCGGAAGCGGCCATTCCCTTTTTTCTGGAGCGCGCGCCCGGCTGGAGCGCATGGCTCGATCAACAGGTGCAAAGCTGGCAGACGCCGTTGCTGTATGGCGGTCTGAAACTGACCGGCGAACGCATGGCGCAAAATGGGCTGTTCGCTTTCGATCCGCAAACTGCAACCACGCTGTCCAAACGCGATTTTGCCGGCAAGCATCATCTGGTGCCGTTTGGCGAATATGTGCCGTCATGGATTCCATTCCTGCATACGCTGGTGCCTGAAATCGCCAATTTCAGGCCGGCGGAGGATGATGGCGTGGTGCGTTTGCGCAGTATCGCCTTCGGCGCCTTGATCTGTTACGAATCCCTGTTTCCCGAAGAAGCCAGAGGCAGGGTGCAGCATGGCGCGCAGGTGTTGGTCAATGTCACCAACGATGCGTGGTATGGAACCACGCCGGCGGCATGGCAGCATTTTCAGGCGGCCCGCATGCGCGCGGTGGAAACGGGGCGTTATGTGTTGCGCGCCGCCAATACGGGAGTCACAGCAATAATTCAGCCCGATGGCGTGGTTGCCGAGGAGGCGCCGTGGTGGACGCAGACAGCGCTGCTCGGTCGTTTTCAACTATCCGATGCGCAGACCCGTTATGTGCGCTGGGGCGACTGGCCGTTGCTGATCTGCCTGATCATGTTCATGATTCCCCTGTACGCGCGAGTTCGAAAAAGAAGTTAGTCAAAAGCATTTTGAGTTTTTAATTTGGTTCCGGTTTCGCTGGATTGGGAGAAAGGTGTGAAATGAGTCGGAAAGAGAGATGTGAGCAGCAGGTATGCGTGCTGGGAGCAGGCTCTTGGGGCACGGCGCTGGCGTTGGTGCTGGCCCGTTCCGGCCAGCGTCAGGTGCGGCTCTATACGCATGACCGGGCACATGCCGCAGCGCTCATCCAACAGCGTGAAAACAGCCGCTATCTGCCCGGTATCGCTTTGCCGGACAATATTCATGTCACCAGCCGGATCGATGCGGCAATTGGCGATATTGACGCCTGCGTCTATGCCTTGCCATGTGTGGCTGTGGATGATTATTTGCCGCTGTTGACCGGTGGCTGTTATCCGGTTATTGCCGCCTGCAAAGGATTGCACCCGCAGACGCTGAAGCGCAGCGATGAGATGCTGGCGCAGTATATCGACCGTTCCCGCATCGCCATTCTTTCCGGCCCCTCTTTTGCGCATGAAGTGGCCATCAATCAACCGACTGCCATTACCATGGCGGCAGAAAATATCGCACTGGCGGAAACAGCGGCGGCCTTTTTCGACGATACCAACTTCCGCATTTATGTGAACGACGATGTGGTCGGCGTGGCCATGGGCGGCGCACTCAAAAATGTCATCGCCATTGCCGCAGGCATGGCTGACGGGCTGGGTTTCGGGCATAACTCTGTGGCGGCGGCGGTGACGCGCGGATTGTCGGAAATGGCGCGTTTGACCGTGGCCTGCGGCGGCCGGCAGGAGACCATGATGGGACTTTCCGGCCTCGGCGATCTGGTGCTGACCTGCACCGGTTCGCTGTCGCGCAACCGCAGGTTCGGCACGGCCATTGCGCAGGGCATGAGTATTGATGAGGCCAAAGCCGAGATCGGGCAGGTGGTGGAAGGCGTACGTACCGCCCGCGCGGTGGATCATCTGGCTGAGAAACTGGCGATCGAATTGCCGCTGATGCAGTGCGTGTATCGCGTGCTGGCGGGCCAGTTGCAAATTCATCAGGCGCTGATGCTACTGATGTCGCGGCCTGAACGGGTGGAATAGTGGTTGCGGAGGATGAGCAGAGTCTGTTCGCCGAAGCGATGGGCAAGGTGCAGCCTCTGTCGCCGGCGGAGAGGGTGTTTGTTAAAGCAACGGCGAAAAAAACTGTGCAGCCGCCCCCGATCCGGAGGCCTCATATCAAGCCTGCCTCTACGCCTTCGGCCGCGCTTTCTGTTCAGCCGACCGATGATCCCTGGGTATTTATCGCCGACGGCGTGTCACGCGAGCGGCTGAAGCGGCTGGCGGCCGGCCGGCCTGCTGTCGGTCGCAGTTTTGATCTGCACGGCATGACGCGAGATCAGGCTCTGTCCGAACTGGAGGAGGGCTTCGCCCGAGCGATCGCCGATGGCGTGCGGGCGCTATCCATTATTCACGGCCGCGGACTGCATTCGCAGGGCCGGCCTGTTCTCAAAGACGCCGTGTACCACTGGCTCAGGCAGGGCGCCTACGCGCACACTATCCTGGCTGTGATGCCGCAGCCCGGCAGCGGCGGCGGCGCCTGCCTGCTGCTATTGCGCCGTCGGTAGGGCTGGGTCACAAAGTCAAGCGCTTGCAGTACCTGGTTTGGCCGTCGTCACCCCCATAAGTTTGTTGCGCTACTGGCGGAGTTCGGTCAACGACGAATAGAAGTTGAAACGACAGGCGTTGGCTTTTATATCCCGGCCAGCCCACTCAACATGGTGCGTGCCGTTTATTTTGTTCATAAAGCCTTCGATAAAGCCCCATCCGGCCCAGCAGACCGGGTGTTCAATCGGCGACCTGTTTCGTTCAATGATCTGGTCGTAAAACACGCAATTACAGATGTTGGCATGATTATCCGCGACTTCAATACCTTGTGCGAAGCCAAGGTTATTCAATGATCCGGCCAGTATTTCCTGATACTCTTCCTTCGGCGCCATGGCGGCCAGACGGTCGCTGAGTTCCCGGCCGACCTGTCGCAGGATTGCATAAGCGCCCTGAGCGCCAAACAGCAGTTCCATCTCTTCGGCGCAGGCGATCACCAGCGCTCGACCAGAGAGTTCGCCATGCTCGCCCAGACGCTTCAAAATCACCGAAATTCCACCTTCGCCTATGGTTTTTCTCATCAGTTCAACCAGGGTGTTGACCACATCCTGATTGATCTCTCCGCGTATCGAACCACCCATTTCCACAACCTCGCACCAAAAATATGAACCAATCATTCATGAAATCCGACTGGCGACAATGCTTTGCAGTTTAAGGGTTTTCTCAAGCTGCATGTTTTTGACAGCAAATGTGAGATTCTGGAGAATCCATACCATATTCATGCGCTGAGTCAGGCTGTTGAACGGGCAGTCAAACAGGCGACTGCTGTAATTTGAAGCGGGCTGGGTATGCAAACAACCCGTTTTCCATAAAACACCAATGGTTTATCTGCATGGACAGCGGCATAATGAAAGATATATTTTCTCCATGCAACTTACCCAATATACCGATTATACGTTACGCACCCTGATTTTTCTCGGTCTGAATCCGGAGCGTCGCTGCACGATCACTGAAATCTCCGACGCTTTTAACATCAATCGCAATCACCTGGTCAAGGTGGTGCATCAGCTCTCCACGTCCGGGTGGATTTTGACAGTGCGGGGGAAGAACGGCGGCATGACGCTGAATATGCCGCCCGAAGAGATCAATATTGCAGCCGTAGTCCGCGATACGGAGCCGCATATGGATCTGCTGGAGTGTTTCGATATGGCGACCAACAACTGTTGCATCGCACCGGTCTGCAAACTCAGGGGCGTGCTTTACGAGGCTCGCAAAGCGTTTATGGGCGTGATCGAACGGTATTCGCTGGCCGATGTGCTGGAAAATCGTGAGATGCTTGCGCCGCTGTTATATATCCCGTCCGGGCCGGAGTCCGTTATTGAAAAGCCACAGTGAGCGGATGAGCAATGCGCCAGCTGTTGCAGAAGTTTCCGGACCGAACCTGAGGATGAGGTGTCGTTACAGCCCACTTGCGGACTTTCGGAGGGGAGGCTTCAGAGCTTCTGCAGGCAGTCCTGAGCGGCCAGCTTGTAGCATTCGGCCAGGGTGGGGTAGTTGAATACGTTGCAGGCCAGATCATGCACTGTGCCATCGAAATTCATCAACAGCTGGCCGGTGTGAATTAACTCGCTGGCGTGTTCGCCGACAATATGTACGCCGAGCAACTGGTGCGTGTCGGCATCGACAATCAGCTTCACCAGTCCGTTGCAATCGCCGATAATCTGGCCGCGGGCGCTCTCTTTGTAGTAGCCGCGTCCGACCACGTAGTTGAGTTGCTCCGCTTTCGCCTCTTTTTCGGTTTTGCCGACCCATGAAATTTCCGGAATGGCATAAATCGCCATCGGCAGGTTTTTGGCCATGGCCTGGGTTGCGCCGCTAAAGGCGTGCAGCACGGCGGCGCGCCCCTGTTCCATGCCGGTTGAGGCCAGCGCCGGCCGGCCGATCAGATCGCCCACGGCATAGATGTGAGGCACGCTGGATTGAAAATGTTCATTTACAGCGATCCAGCCCTGATCGAGTGCAATGCCGGCTCTGGCTGTATCCAGGCTGGTGGCGTTGGGTTGG
>JALUYG010000278.1 GCA_027013105.1 Mariprofundus sp. | reverse complement strand
ATGTTCAATCTGACCGGGCTGCAAGTGGCAGTGCTATTTCAGCCGGTGTTCGAAAGCTGGCGCAATAGACAAGAAGTGGCCGACTATCAGGCGATGATGCGGGAACATCTCGGTGGTGGCGAATCGAGCCGATCCGGTCTGGTGTTAGCGGATGCAGCGCTGCCTGATGATATTGATGCTGTCTATTCTCAATCACTCGGCATGGAAGTGCTAGATTCCGCAGCGGTGAAGGCGCGCATGCTTTATCAGACGCATCACTGCGTCTATATGCCGCTGCTGGGCGCAAGCATGTTGAATGTTGTCGAAGGGGAGACAGGCCTCTATGCGGCCGAGGCAGGCCTGCAACTAATTGCTCATGCAGGCGGATCACGCATTGCCCATGATGGATTGGAGATGGCGCTGGATAGCTGGCTCTCCTGCTGTTTTCAGAAAGGGCTCAACCTGATTGCCGCCCGCTTTGAGGATGGGCATTTTTCTCTGTTTTGCGATCTGCAAAGCATCGAGCATAATCGTATGATCACCGAGGTGGTTGGGCTTGGGCAGAATCCGGAATCCTGGCAGGCGACCATGCGCAGCGTGATTAAATCCGTTCCAACTGCCTGCGATCCGGATATGAAGCCTGTCCTTAAAGAATTCGTCTGGCCTGAAACATGGGATCTGAACATCGTTTTTCTCGGCTGGCATGATGGCTTGCCATCCATGGTAGAAGAGATGGCGGCCAAGCACCACAAGCTTTCTGTGCATGTGCTGTTTCCTTCTGATCCGTCTGAACGCGCCAAACGGCAGATACGCATGAATCAGGCTGCCAAACGCGCTGCCGAACAGCATCACTGCGTGATCGGGGCGGAACTGCATGATTGGTACGGTTTTGACTGCCATGCCATTGAGCCGCTGCTGCGCGGATGCAAGGTGATCATGCTCTATCCGGCGGATGGTTCGGGCAGTGAAGATTCGATGCTTGAGATGTGGCTGCATGGCGTGGCCGGCATCCTCCAGGCGCGTAAGGCGAAGGCCAAGTGGTGGACGCCGCCGAAATTGATGGCGCTGCCCCGTGACACCGAGCAGGTAGACGACCTTTGCCGTGCTGCCAGTCGCTATAATCACCTTGATATTCATATCGCTTCACCGGATGGATTTCACAATGTTTATGTTGCCAGAAGGCTGCTGGGCATGGCGAATTATCACCTTCGTCGGAAAAAGCTTTATCTGGAATCAGTCGTATTCGATTTTATGCATCTTGTGCTTGGCGATCAGGTGATTGTTGAAGATGTAGAGAGTGCGCGGTTATTGAAAGGAAACGGCAGTTGGAAGCAGGTTTATGATGAGGCGTTGCAACGGGGCTGGGGACTTGTGGCATATATTTTGCTCGAAGAGCATGCACAAAAGGCGAATGCATTCAGCTATCTGGATCAACTGTTCCCGCGTCAGGATGGAAATGATGCTGGCCAGCTCCACCTGATCGCCGGTGATCGACTGGCTGAGTTAGAGCCCCCGATGCAGAGCGTCAAAATGTTGTTTTGCCGGCGCGGCGTGCTGGCGCAGCAGGATAAGTCGAAAGCGGTGAAGAAAGCGCCGGCGGCGAAGAAGCCGAAGGCGGCAGAACAGAAACCGGCAGAACAGAAGACGATTGTGAAAACGCCGGCAGCCGAAAAAACGACTCCGGCAGAACCCA
>JALUYG010000277.1 GCA_027013105.1 Mariprofundus sp. | reverse complement strand
GGCCGACATCGCCATCCGGGCGACCAATTTACCACCTGAAACCATGGTTGGCCGCAGGTTATGCCAACTGGCTACCACGCTTTATGCGTCTACAGAATATCTGAAAAGGCGCACCACCGGCACGATCGAAGACTGTGCCTGGTTGATGCCGGACGATGATTTGAGCCATCTGCCAGCCAATAACTGGCTAAGGCAAAACTTCCCCACTGCGTCTGTTCAGTTTCGCAGCAATACACTGCTTGGCCTGCTTGAGGCAGCCAAACAGGACCTCGGCATAGCGCCATTACCCTGCTTTCTAGCTGACAGAGAACCATTGCTGGAACGAGTATTTCCACCACCTGAAAGTCTTTCCACCAGCATATGGTTGCTTACACACCCTGATTTACGGCATATCGCTCGGGTCAAGGTATTTATGGATTTTTTTACTGACGCGATAAAAAATGAAACAGATCTGATTGAAGGTCGAATGCCCGTGCAGCTATATCCAACAGACTAATGCTGTTAACCGGCAACAGAACTCAGTCTTCGCATTCTGTCTATCGCTTCACATCGGAAGAGCTCGTCGAGTATACCTCTTAGCCAACCATTCATTGGCTCCTTAAGCGTACGAAGATGCCAGAATTGCATCATATCTATTTCCGGGAGCTTCAACGGTGCCGGTAAACACTGGAATTCCTCGCCCATTGAAAATGCAGCTGCTAATTTCCCTGGTATAACGGTAATGTAGTCGGTCAGCGCAATAACCTCCGGTATCGAGTATGCATGCGTCGTATAGATCTTAGTCTTGTGCTCAAGTCCTCGTTCTGCCAGGAGCTTGTCGACAATGCCTTTCTTTCGCTCATGAGGTGTGTATAGAACATGGGGTAACTTGCAAAAAGCTTCCATCGATATTGACCCCTGAATATCCGGGTGCCCCTTGCGCACCAAAACAACAAAATCGTCAGAAAACAAATGCTTTGCATAAATGTCTGCCTTCACACTCAATCCAGATGCAAACGCCAGATCCACTTCACCGTTTGCGAGTGCATCGGACACATTTCTTTCCTCCAGACGATGTATACGTAGCGAAACGTTTGGCGCCTTTCGGTTCAGGATATCAGTGAGTCTGGGAAGGATGGTCGCTGCACCGTAATCGGTCAGAGCCAACCGGAAGGTTTTCGAACAGTTTTGGGGGTCAAATTGATCACTGCGATCAACAAATGCTTCAAAGCGGGCAAGTGCATCCCTCACTTCCGGCGCCATGCGATTAGCCAAAGGTGTCGGTGCCATACTGCGCGATGAGCGCACAAAAAGCTGATCGCCCAACAGATTTCTCAGCCGTGAAAGCGCATTACTGACGGCAGGCTGGGTAATCTGCAACGCATAAGCTGCTTCGGTAATACTTTTTTTCCGATATATCGTATCGAATACCAGAAACAGGTTCAGATCAATTTTTTCATTTTTTATCATGTTGTTTTTTCACCCCATTGAGCTTGAAAATAACCATTTCAGCACTGCTCCCATGGCAAGCCGCAGAACCTCCAGCCACCCAGGCTGCTCCGTTGGTGACTGGAATTCAGCTCTCCCTCAAAACCCTCGGCCACATTGCAGACATAATTGATGCCTTCCTCCAATAGAGACAATCCGGCGTCAATGGAGCGTCTTCCACTTCGGCAAATAAGGATGACGGGGGGGCAATCCTTCTCCAGCCTGCAATTTATACCGGGCAGTAATTTACGCACTTCAGTGACAAAATGCTGGTTAATAGACCATGATGGTTCACTGATCCACGGGACATGAACTGCGCCTACTGGATGCCCAACAAAAAGATATTCCATGTCGGATCGTATATCGATAAGTAATGCTGAAGCGTCAGTTTGCAGGAGCCTCCATGCTTCCAGCGGTGTCAGATGATTTAACCTCCCTGGTTCTAGTTGTCTTGCTTCCATTCTTAACCCCGCACTCATGCACCCCGGCTGGATTGCCGTTACGACATTCTCGTTCCAACGGTATTTATGCCCTGCGCCAATGCTGTCCTTCATGCGAGTC
>JALUYG010000276.1 GCA_027013105.1 Mariprofundus sp. | reverse complement strand
AAAGTGGAAGCCGATATCGTTCAAGCCGGCTGCGCCCAGCAGCGCGTCGCAGATGGCGTGGCTCAATACATCTGCATCGGAGTGGCCGCCCAGCCCCAGTTCATACGGAATCTCAACGCCGCCGAGCACCAGTCGCCGGTTTTCCGCAAAGGGGTGAACATCAAATCCCTGACCTACGCGAATATTCAATCTCATGAGAATCTCCCTTTGCACTGTTATCAGAGCTGAATATAGCCCGATCTGTTTGAATATTCAATTGATCGGTTGCGCTATCCGTTGCGCTAATCCAGTACGGAATGCAGCCACTGCAGGTCAGCCGTGGTGGTGATTTTGCGGTTGTCGGGGTCGCCGCGGCTGACATGTACGTCAAATCCGGCCGCTTCCAGCAGCGAAGCGTCATCGGTGTGCAGATGCAATCGCCCCGATTCGCGGGCAAGGGCCTGTTCGAACCAGTCGCGACGCGCCACCTGCGGTGTTTGCACCGCTCTGAGGAGGTGCCTGGCCGGTGTTTCCAATACTCTTCCATCGGCATCGATGCGTTTGATGGTATCGTGCACGGCCAATCCGGGCACGGCGGCGCCGAAGCGTTCGGCGACATTCAACACATCGGCCAGCAGGGACTGCGATGGTAGCGGCCGGGCGGCGTCGTGCACTGCCACCATCTCGATCTCCTGCGGCAATACCGCCAGGCCGCGCTGCATGGAAATCGACCGCTCAGCCCCGCCGGTGACCGGCGGCAGTAGCGTAAAAGGGAACTGGCGGCCGGCCAGCAGCGGCGCAAACAGGTGATCTCCGGCTGCAATCACCGGCTGCACCACGCTGATGCGCGGCTCAGCCGCCAGATGCGCCAGCGTATGCAGGATAATCGCCTGGCCGCAGACTTCGACGTACTGCTTGGGAATATCACCGCCAAAGCGGCTGCCGGAGCCTGCGGCCAATAATAAAACACCAGTTTTCATGTTCGGGATTGTGTCGCTTTACACTCTATGGTCAATGACTGGCCGATCATGATTGGTGGAGATTTGCGCTTAGCCATGCGTAATCCAGTACGCATATCAATGCAGCGGTTAACTCACCGCCTTTTTTCTCTGTTTTCCTTCTGTGCTCTCTGCGCCCTCCGTGGTGAAAAAATATTGCGCGAACAAACACGGTTGCCGGACAGCGCCCCAGACGTAGCATGCGTCGATAAATCAAGCCATTCGAGGAATTCCCATGAGCCAGCAAGAGCTAGCCAAAACCTATGACCCGCAGTCGGTTGAACCTGCCATTAACGATCAATGGCTCAATTCCGACGCTTTCAAACCTGCGCCGGGCGATGAAAGCTACAGTATTGTCATTCCGCCGCCGAATGTGACCGGCAGCCTGCATATGGGCCACGCCTTCACCTTTACCATTCAGGATTCGTTGATTCGCTGGCAGCGCATGCAGGGGAAATCTACGTTATGGCAGCCGGGCACCGATCATGCCGGCATCGCCACCCAGATGGTGGTGGAGCGTTTATTGGATAAAGAGGGCGTGCATCGCAGGGATCTGGGCCGCGAGCGTTTTCTTGATCGGGTGTGGGAGTGGAAAGAGCACTCCGGCGGCACCATTGTCAATCAGCTCAAAAAACTCGGCGCATCGTGCGACTGGTCGCGTGAACGCTTTACGCTCGATGAGGGGCTGTCGCGCTCGGTCAAAGAG
>JALUYG010000275.1 GCA_027013105.1 Mariprofundus sp. | reverse complement strand
TCAACCGGCTTATCATCGACATTCACGCCACAGGAGAACCAGTATGAAACATCTGTTCTGCAACATCTGTTCCACCTATTCCAGAATCACATCGATGCTGGATCGTTTGCAGCCACTGAGCCTGTTGCTGTTTCGCCTGTGGGTGGCGCTGGCATTCTGGCGCGCCGGCATGGTGAAGCTCGCTGATCCGATGGGAACCGCTTACCTGTTTAATTATGAGTACCATGTGCCGCTTCTCTCACCCGATCTGGCCGCCACAGTCGGCACCTATGTCGAACTGATTGTGCCATGGCTGTTGGGGCTCGGGCTGTTCGGGCGCATTTCCGCCCTGTTCCTGTTTGTCTATAATATTGTCGCCGTGATCTCATATCCGGATCTGTGGCCGAATGGCTTGTGGGCCGGTTTCATCGGCGCCGCCTTTATCGATCACAAGGCCTGGGGCCTGATGCTGCTGGCCATTGTCCTGTTCGGCCCCGGCAAACTGTCGATTGACGCCGCCATTGCAAAGTGGTTGCTGCCCCGCTTTTCCAGTCGGGATCATTAGTTCCCTCCTGTAAAGCGCAAAGCAGACACAAAAAAAGGCGCCATACGGCGCCTTTTTTTGTTGATGCCGTGCTTAAGCCGCTTCCGCCGCTTCACCGCCGTCGCTGCTATCGTCAACGACCTGGGTCAGCTCTTCCAGCACCTCAACATCCGGCAGTGCATCGGCCGCCTCTTCATCAGCCACTGCCACACCCGGTTTCGGCGCCTGACGTGCAGCCAGCCCGGTGCCTGCCGGCAGCAGGCGTCCGAGAATGACATTCTCTTTCAGCCCCATCAGCCAGTCGACCTTGCCGGCCAGCGCCGCTTCGGTGATCACACGCGTGGTCTCCTGGAAGGATGCCGCCGAAATAAAGGATTCGGTGCTCAGTGAGGATTTCGTGATGCCGAGCAGAATCGGCTCGAAGGTGGCAGGCGCCTTGCCCTCGGCCACCAGCTTGCGGTTGGCCTGCAGCACATGCTTACGCACCGGCTGTTCGCCAGCCACGAAATCGGACTGACCCGGATCGATAATCTGCACCTTGCGCATCATCTGACGAGCGATCACTTCAATGTGTTTATCATTGATCTTCACGCCCTGCAGACGATAAACCTCCTGGATTTCATCGGTCAGATAGTTGGCCAGCGCCTCAACGCCGAGCACCTTGAGAATATCCTGCGGCGCAGGCGAGCCTTCCATCAGACGTTCGCCGCGACGTACGCGATCGCCCTCCTGAACCAGAATCTGCGATCCCTTCGGAATCTGATATTCCAGCTTGTCGGAACCATCGGACGGCTCGACATAAACGCGGCGTTTACCACGGATATCCTTACCGAAGGAGATGACGCCGTCAGCGCCGGCAATAAAGGCCAGGTTCTTCGGCTTGCGCGCTTCAAACAGCTCGACCACGCGCGGCAGACCACCGGTAATATCCTTGGTCTTGCCAGCTTCGCGCGGAATACGCGCCAGCACATCGCCTGCCTTGACTTCCGTTTCGTTGTCCACATTGAGAATGGCGCCCGGTGACAGGAAGTAGCGGGCCGGCGTATTGGTACGCGTCAGCACAATCGGATCGCCGCTCGGATCCTTCGGATCGACCAGCTGAATCTGCGGACGCAGTGCATCCTTGCGGCTGTCCGACTGCTGCGTCACCACGCGGCTGGAGA
>JALUYG010000274.1 GCA_027013105.1 Mariprofundus sp. | reverse complement strand
ACCAGAATGGGGCTGATTGCGGCGCGTTGCATCTTCTCTCGATTCATTCCGCAATCATATCGTCGGTGGCGCGGAAAAAGAAAGTGATTAGTCACCATCCGGCTGCAGACTGTTATGCCTCGGCCATCAATATGTCCAGCGGCGACCGCGCCGCGGTTTTCAGCTCCCGCACGACATGGGTGTAGATCATTGTTGTTTCAAGATGTTTGTGCCCCAGTAGTTCCTGGATTTCCCGAATGTCGGTGCCTTGCATCAACAGATGGGTGGCAAAACTGTGGCGCAGTGTGTGCAGCGAGGCTCGTTTGTGAATGCCCGATTTTTTGACAGCCCGCTTCATCGCCGCCTGCAGGGTCTTGTCGTAAACATGGTGTCTGCGCATTACGCCTGACTCAGGATCGCGGGTAAGTTGCGTGGCAGGGAAAACATACTGCCAGGGCCATTCCGTTGCCGCATTGGGGTATTTACGGGCAAGGGCATCAGGCAGCCATACAGCACCGAAACCCTCCCGCAAATCCTGTTCATGCAGTGATTTGACTTCGTTCATATGCTGATGAAGCGGTTCAATGAGCAATTCCGGTAACAGCGTTGTGCGGTCCTTGTCACCCTTGGCGGCATGGACGGTAATCATGCGATGATCGAAATCGATATCCTGAACCCGAAGCCTGAGCAGTTCGCCCATACGCATGCCACTGCCATAAAGCAGTTTCAGCATCAGTGCATACCGCCCCTCAACGACAGCAAAAATCTTTTGCACCTCCGCTGCAGAGAGAACAGCGGGCAATCGCCTGCCCTGCTTTGCCCGAATGGTTTTTGGAAGGTTGGCTGTATCCACATGCAGAATGTCCCGGTACAACAGCAACAAGGCATTGAAAGCCTGATTCTGAGTCGAAGCACTGACTTTCCGGCTGGTCGCCAGATATGAAATGTATTCACTGAGATCTGTGACAGTGGGCTGCCCTTTTCTTCCCTGCTCCTGGGTAAAACGAAGAAAGCGTAGAATCCACTGGGTGTATGTCTTCTCAGTTCGCTTTGCATAATGCCTGACGCGCATCCATTCTTTCACCCCGGCCATGATTTCATCGGGGCTATCCATGGGCTTTTCCGGGGCAGAGGCATCTGAATGACGACGAAAATGATGGTGATAGATGGTGATGGCATCATTGGCCTGCTTAAGCTGCCATGGTTCCAGCGAGCCTTTCTCTTCCAGCATAGACTCAAATCGCATGAGCACCTGCTCAAAAGGTTCACGACGATAATCACGGGCAAAGTGTAGAAACTGTTCTACCCGCTTCTGCATATACCCGCTCGTTTTCTCAGTCGCAAACTGCTTCTTCAGCAGGAATTTTCGATACTGTTCACAAACTTCACGAATCTTGTCCATGGATGAGATATTAATACTAGCAATTATGTATATCAATAGATAACAACTGCCATGGAATATTTACAGCCAATGAAAATCGTTTGCCTCATTGCATTTGACGATAGACATCAAACAGTCTATGTTACGTTTAGTTATCAATCCTGGGGAGGTATCCTTGAATAATCAGATAAAAAGATACTTATACCCAATAATAAGTTCGCCCGTGCTGCGCACGGCCGAACGGCCGAGTTGCGCTCCGCACTCGCCCAATTTGTCCGATCGTGCGCTGACTCGCACGCTCGAACAAATCGTTCGAGCGCAATCCACACGCGA
>JALUYG010000273.1 GCA_027013105.1 Mariprofundus sp. | reverse complement strand
ATAATCATTGAGCTGGTCACTGCGAACCCAGAGGTGGGTGGATTCCGTCTGCAAGGCGTTTGTATCGCGGCACTGGCAGCGAAACAGGGTGAAATGCAGGGTGCGATCCGCATAGCTGAAGCAGTGTTCTCCAAGCCGCCGCCAGTCGCAGGCGGAGAGGCCGGTCTCCTCTTGCAGTTCGCGACGGGCCGCCTGTTCGGGCGACTCGCCGGCTTCCACCTTGCCGCCGGGGAACGACCATAAACCGCCGCAATGCTGATGTGCATCCCTTTTCAATAGCAGCACATGGCCGTTGCCGTCAAACAGCGCAACCAGCGCAATGGACTGATCCGCCGGACTGGACACTCAGGTGCGATACTCCGCATTGATGGTAATATATTCATGGGTCAGGTCGCCGGTCCAGACTGTGGCGGCAGCCTCACCCATGCCCAGATTCAGCGTAATGGAAAATTCCGGCCGGGCGAACACCGCCATGCCCGCTTCATCACGATATTCCGGATGTAGCTGGCCGTTTTCCATCATCATCACATCATCGCAGGCGAGCGAAATGCGATCCGCCTCAAAATCGATGCCGGCATTGCCGGCGGCGGCCACAATGCGCCCCCAGTTGGCGTCGGAACCGGCAAACGCGGTTTTGACCAGCGGCGATACGGCAATGGTGCGACCCACCTGATAGGCGTCCTCAACCGAAGCCGCACCTTCAATACGAATGGTGACGAACTTGCTCACGCCCTCGCCATCGCGCACGATCATTTGCGCCAGTTCGATGCACAGACCGGTCAATGCCGTCTCGAATTCGGATGTATCCTGCATCGCTGCACCGCCAAGCCCCAAACCGGAAGCCAGCAGGTAGACGGTATCGTTGGTGGAAGTGTCGCCATCGACGCTGATGGCGTTAAACGACTGCCTGACAGCACGCCTTAACATCGGTTGCAACTGCGCTTGCGTCAGCGGCGCATCGGTGGCGATAAAACCGAGCATGGTGGCCATATTCGGATGAATCATGCCGCTCCCCTTGGCGATGCCAGTGATGGTAACATCGCCGACCCGGCGCGACGCCCATTTGGCGAAGGTATCGGTGGTGCGAATCGCATGGGCGGCGTCCTGCCACTGCGATGCGCAGGCTGCCGCCTCGCGGATGCCGGATTGAATGCGCGCAATCGGAAACGGCGTGCCAATCACGCCGGTAGACGCGGAGAGCATCTGCCCGGGCTGCACACCCAGCGCATCGGCGGCAGTGGCGATCATCATCTGCGCCCATTCTGCTTCGCGTATGCCGGTGCCGGCATTGGCATTGCCGCTGTTGGCTACGATACCGCGAATGGCGCCGCCGTGTTCATGCACCGCCTGCTCACCCAGATCGACACAGGCGGCGCGCAAACGATTCTGCGTGAATGTGCCGGCGGCATGACAATCCACATCCGCTGCAATGATGGTCAGATCGGTACGCTGACCTTTCAACTCCGGCGCCTTGACGCCGCAGGAAGCCGTTCCGATCCTGAAGCCGGGCACCGGCAATGGCGCGGATAATTTCGGTGGATTTACTGCCATGTCATCGACCCTCTTTCATATAAAATAAACAACGCGCCTGCATGCTTTTTCAACCTAGTGATAATATTTCATACCACTGGATGGAAAATCCATGCGCGTTAAGTGTCATAATGTTTTCGGCATGAAATGACCGTGATATAGACATCA
>JALUYG010000272.1 GCA_027013105.1 Mariprofundus sp. | reverse complement strand
CTAGCCCGGTTTACGTCTAAAACTTGCCGTAATAACCCTCTTTCAGGGCATCGAAGAGGTTGGCGGCGCTGTGCATTTCGCCGTCGTATTCGATCTCTTCATTGCCCTTGGCCTCAACCACGGAACCATCTTCCAGCGTGAATTTATAGGTGGTGTTGGCCAGATCCTCTTCCTTGACCAGCACGCCCTGGAACGCTTCCGGATTAAAACGGAAGGTGGTGCAGCCCTTTAAGCCCTGTTCGTAGGCGTAGAGGTAGATATCCTTGAAATCCTCGTAGGGGAAATCGGTCGGCACATTGGCAGTTTTGGAGATGGACGAATCGACCCACTTCTGCGCTGCGGCCTGAATATCGACATGCTGCTTCGGCGTCACCTCATCGGCGCTGATGAAATAGTCCGGCAGTTTGCTGCCTTCATCCTGAGAGAACGGCATGGCGTCGGCATTGATCAGCTCGCGATAGGCCAGCAACTCGTAGGAGAACACATCCACCTTCTCTTTGGTTTTGCGTCCTTCGCGAATGATGTTGCGCGAATAGTGGTGCGCAAAGCTTGGCTCAATGCCATTGGAAGCGTTGTTGGCCAGGCTCAGGGAGATGGTGCCGGTCGGGGCGATGGAAGAGTGGTGCGTGAAGCGGCACCCCTTCTCGATCAGCGCCTCGATCAGTTCCCTGTCCTCATCGCGGTCGGTGGCCAGAAACTTCTGCATATATTTTGAATACTTGCCCCAGAGCACTTTGCCACTGACTGTGTCGCCGACCTGAATGCCGTCGTCGGCCATCTCCGGACGCCTGGCCATCATCTCCGCTGTGATTTCATACTCTTTTTCCAGCGCCGGCGCGACGCCTTTTTCCTCGGCCAGCTCCATCCCCGTGATAAAGCCGGTGCGCGCCATTTCGTAGGCGATCTTCTCGGTAAATTCGAGCGATTCAGCCGAACCGTAAGGGGTGCGCAACATCGTTAGCGCCGATCCCAGCCCCAGAAAGCCCATGCCGTGGCGACGCTTGGAGAGGATCTCCTCGCGCTGTTTTTCCAGTGGCAGACCATTGATATCCACCACATTATCGAGCATGCGGGTGAAGACGGAAATCACCTCACGGTATGCATCCCAGTCGAAGTAAGCCTGATCGGTAAATGCGTTGCGCACGAATTTGGTGAGATTCACGCTGCCCAGCAGGCAGGCCCCATACGGCGGCAGCGGCTGCTCGCCGCAATTGTGCGCATGCAGGCCGTTGCCATCAAAGGTGTTGACGCCCGGCACCTGCACATCAAACACATCTTCCACGCCATCCGGCGTAATCGAGGCGATCTCTGCAACAAAGCGTTCACGGTTAAGTTTGCGTTTATAGTTGCCGAGCAGCGTGGACAGATGCGATTGCTTATCGTGATCGGCAAAGCCGATACGGTCATTAAAATCATGCAAGCCGGTTCCGGAAATCACCAGTTCATGCTGGGCTTTGGTGGCGTAATAACGCTTGCCGCCTTGGCCATCCGGCAACAGTGACTCTCCCGCCGGGCGACGATTCTCATAAATCGTTGAGGCAATGCCCAAACGCAGCAGCATCCGCTGTACGGCCTGCAGGCAGGGCAGATCGCTCTGCGACAGCCGAACGGAAACGCCTTTGGCCTGCGAGCCCTGCACCGAGCCGTCGGCGTCAAACAGGCCGCGCAAAAAACCCTCATAAAAATCCGAACTGTCCCGCTCCATAGCCGGCGTAATGGCTTTTGCGCCCGGCTGCATGCCGAGTTTGAAGGCCAGATCCCGCAAGGGCGCCGATTTCAGGCGGAATTCACCGCGCCCGCTGATTTCATGCCAGCCGCCGAAATCACTGCGGTGCGGCAAGCTGCGCGCAGCCTGTTCGGCTTCCTGCATCAAGGCGTAGGCGCCATCGGCGCGCAGGCCGGTTGCAGCGTTGACGGCCTGCCTGGCCGGCCAGGCTGAAAGTATGGCGGCATCGTTGTTGAGCACGCCGTCGCCAAGCAGCAGGCCGAGCAAATAGCCCTGCTGTCGGTTCATCTCACCGGGCCAGGACAGATCCTTGTGCTCATGCAACAGAATTTTATCGCCGGCCTGAAGCGCATCTGCTTCAGCCCACTCCGTCTGGCATGACCAGCGCGTGATCTCGGTGACCTTACGAACCCGATGGTTGCCGGTCAGGCGCAGTGCGTATCCCTCGCTGGTTTGCAGGCGCAACACGTTTTTATGGCCTGTTTTGAAAAAACCGCGCGCGCTTGTGGCGTGCGGTTTTCCATCCACCATGGCTTCAAAACCGTGACCGAGCAGATCGGCGACCTGACGCGGGCCGTCTGCCGTCTGCACCCATGTGTCGGCGGTGACGCAGGGGTTGGTGGCGCGCACCTCTTCGCAGAACCAGTTGTTATTCAATTCATTCACTTCATCAATCAGAATGAAGCCAGGCTCGGCGTAGTCGTAGGTGGAGGCCATGATGACATCCCACAAGCGCTGCGCTTTCAGGGTTTTGTAGACCCGGCAGGCGACCAGTCCACGATCATCTTTCACCGCGCCTTTGGGCGGATTGGCGACATGCTTGAATACGATACGCGTATCGGGGTCGTCGATCTCCATCTGACTGGCCGGGAAAACGAGATCCCAGTCGGCGTCGTGTTTCACCGCCTCCATGAAATCGCGCGTAATCAGACAGGAGAGGTTGAACTGCCGCAGCCGGCCGTCTTCGCGCTTGGCGCGGATGAAATCGATGATGTCGGGGTGCGAAATATCGAATGTGCCCATCTGCGCTCCGCGCCGGCCGCCGGCGGATGAGACGGTGAAACACATTTTATCGTAGATATCCATGAATGAGAGCGGCCCGGAGGTATAAGCGCCGGCGCCGGAGACATAGGCGCCTTTCGGACGCAGGGTGGAAAATTCATAGCCGATGCCGCAGCCGGCCTTGAGCGTCAGGCCGGCTTCATGCACCATGGAGAGAATGCCGTCCATCGAATCGGGGATGGCGCCGGAGACGGTGCAGTTGATGGTCGAGGTGGCCGGCTTGTGCGCTTCGGCGCCGGCGTTGGACATAATACGCCCGGCCGGAATGGCGCCGTTGGCCAGCGCCCAGACAAAGCGATTGTGCCAGAATTCGCGTTTTTCCTCGTTCTCGACCGCTGCCAGCGCCGTCGCCACGCGATCGTAAGTGGCTTGAATATTTTCATCCACGGCGTGGCCATGTTTGTCTTTCAGACGGTACTTTTTATCCCAGATATCTTCCGATGCCGGCTGAAAACTGATTTCAGCGGCGGCGTCCGTGCTGTTTTTCTCTACAGATGCAATGTTGACGGCCTGACTCTTCGCGCGCATGCAATTCCCCCTGGATAAGTGATGATCCCTCATGATTCAGAAATCCCGGCCGCCAGTGTAACCACTATATCTTGGGCGTCAAGAAACTTTAATGCACTATTGATAGTGTTATGGCAATCACAATCCATACACGGTTTATGCACAGGATGCACACCGCAAGCTGTGGATAACGTGTTAAATTCAGGCTTTGATTGGATCGCGGGCTTCGGCCTGATACGATGCGCGGCCCATGAATGACTTAAACCATACGAATCATACGGAAAACAGCGCTGCGCCGACATCCGACGCCACCCATTTCGGCTATGAAACGGTCAGCGGGCAGGAGAAGGTTCGCCGCGTGATGGGGGTGTTCTCCTCCGTGGCCAGCCAATATGACATCATGAACGATCTGATGAGCGGCGGCATGCATCGCTTGTGGAAGCGTGCCATGATCGCCCGGGCGGCCATCGGCTCCGGCTCTCGCGTGCTCGATGTGGCGGCCGGTTCCGGCGATATCGCCATCGGACTGGCCAACAAAATGGGCCCGGCCGGCCGGGTGATCTTAACCGACCTAAACGGCCCGATGCTGCAGGAGGGCGCGCGCCGGGTGATTGACGCGGGTCTGCTGCCGGGCCGGGCGGACTGCATTCAGTCGGATGGCACGAGACTGGCGTTCGCCGACAACAGTTTTGATTGCGTCACCATCGCCTTCGGCATACGCAACTTTCTCGATATCGAGGCGGGGCTGGCGGAGTTCCACCGGGTGCTCAAGCCGGGCGGCCAGTTTATCTGTCTGGAATTTTCACGGCCGGTGCTGCCGGGGCTGGATGTGATCTATGACGCCTATTCATTTAACATGATTCCGCTGATCGGCGAAAAGGTGACCGGCGACCGGGCCTCTTATCAGTATCTGGTAGAATCGATCCGCCGCTTTCCCGATCAGCAGCGCTTCGCCAAACTGATCGCCAATGCCGGCTTCGAACTGGTGAAGCATACCAATATGTCCGGCGGCATTGTCGCCCTGCATCGAGGATATAAGGTTTGAGCCGGATAAGTCTTATAGGTCATATGGGTCGTATAAGTCCTATGCCTGATTATAGCTCTGTCACAGGAGGTGCGCTGTGAGTGTGATGTTTCTGCCGCTCAGACTGATTCCGGTGCCGGTGCAGTGCGTGGTGATGACAACGGTGCTGGAACTGGTGTTTTCGCGCGATGCATCGTTGAAATCGTATCTGGATGATCTGGAAGGGCGCGTCTTCCGTATTCATGTGCGCGATACTGGGGCGCTCATGTTTCTCGGCTTCAGCCGCGGCAAGGCCTGGGTGCATTCCAGTTATGAGGGCGACGTGGATGTGCGCCTGAATGCGACCACCTCCGGTTTCGCCCGTATGTGTTTCGGTCATGAAGATCCGGACGATCTGGTTTTCCAGCAGGTACTGCAACTCTCCGGCGATTCCGATGCCATGCTGCGCTTCAAAAAGCTGTTCGCCGCCGCCGATCTGGACTGGGAGCGTGAACTGCGCGCCGCTTTCGGCGATTTTTTCGGTTCCCGCGTGGCACGGGCGGCGCATGCGCTGGTTGCGGCGGAGCAGAAGCTGAGCGAATCATCGCGTCAGGCTGTCGCCGGCAGTCTGCATGAGATGGATATCCCGGATGGCGAACGCCTGCAGGCCTGGCAGGCCGGGGTGGAGCATCTGGCGCATCAGATTTCGCGCTGCAAAGGGCGCGTGACCCGGCTGGAACATAAACTGCAAGCCCTGTCGTCGAAAGCGGAGCCATAACCACGCGATGAGACTGCCCGCCAATATTCGCCGTAACCTGCGCCTGATGCGCATCGGCCATATCCTGGCCAGTCACGGGCTGGCGGCGCTGGCCGTGCGCATGCGTCTGTTTTATCCCTATGTCTGGCTGGTGCAGCTGTTTCGCGGCGATGAGCTGCCCAAGGATCTTGGTGCGCAGATCAGACGGGTGCTGGAGGAGTTGGGGCCGACCTTTATCAAGTTCGGTCAGATGCTCTCCACCCGCGTCGATCTGTTGCCGCTGGAGATCGCGCTGGAGTTGAAAAAGCTGCAGGATGATGTGCCGCCGGAGCCGTTTGCGCGGGTGCGCGCCGTTATTGAGCGCAGCTTCAAAAAGCCGCTGACCGGCGCGGATGGCGTCTTCGCCGCTTTTGATGAGCAGCCGGTGGCGGCAGCCTCGATTGCGCAGGTGCATTTTGCCGAACTCAAGGATGGCCGACGCGTGGCGGTCAAGGTGCGCCGCGATCATATCAGTAGCACCATTGAGTCGGACCTGGCCATTCTCAAGCTGCTGGCCGCCCTGTTTGATCGCTACTTTACCGAATACAAACGTCTGAAAGCGCCGCGCGTGATTGAGGAGTTCGCCGTCACCATTCGCGGCGAGCTGAATCTGCGCGCCGAAGCGGCCCATGCCAGCCGTTTCGCTGAAAATTTTGTCGGTTTCGACGGCGTGCGGGTTCCGGACGTGTTATGGGAGTATACCCACACAGAGGTGCTGACGACCGAACGCATTTCAGGCATCCCCATTGATGAAAAACAGGCGCTGGAGGCGGCCGGGCACGATTGTCTGAAGCTCTGCGAGCGGGCCGCCGAACTGTTTTTCACCATGGTGTTTGTGGATGGCTATTTTCATGCCGATATGCATCCGGGCAATATTTTCGTGGCCGATAACGGCGATATTATCCTCGTCGATTTCGGCATTGTCGGGCGTCTGGATCTGAAGTCGCGCCGTTATATCGGCGAAATGCTGATGGCATTTTTGCAGGAGGACTACCGCCGCGCCGCCGAAGTGCATGTTGAGGCGGGTTATGTGCCGGCCGATACCGATATCTCGGCCTTTGAAGACGCCATGCGTGAAATCGCCGTACCGATTTTTAACCGTCCGCTGGCGGAGATTTCGATTGCCGAGCTGTTGATGAGCATGTTTGCGGTGACCGAACGTTTCAAAATGGAGACGCAGACCGAATTGCTATTGCTGCAGAAAACCATGGTGGTGATCGAAGGGGTGGCCAGAGAGTTGGCCGATCAGGTCAATATCTGGATGCTGGCGCGACCGTTGATCAAGGAGTGGGTGACGCGTCATATAGGACCGGTCGGAAAAACCGAAGCGCTGGCAGGAGAACTGCGCCATCAGCTGCGAGACTGGATGCTGTTGCCCCAAAAAGTGGACGGCGTGTTGACGCGCATCGAAGAGGGCAGCGTCAGTTTTAGCGCGGAACCCTCGCGCCTGCCGTTATTCGCCGGCGCCTTGCTGAGCGCTGCCGGCGGCGGCTGGCTGGCCTGGACAGCCGCTAATCAAGGCTCAACCATGAGCGTTATCTTCGCAGCCGCGTTGATCGGGCTGGGCTTTATTCTCACGCTGTCTCGATCATAGCATCTTCCATTACGGGCGCGGGTTTTACGCCCGAATGCCCTGCCGGCGAACACGAAAATCGTTCTTTGCCTGAACGGGGCGGCGGCGCTAGCGTGCGCGAGCTTTTTTACAGCTTGTCCCGGAGGTAGTTAGCGATGTTGCCACGCACACATTGTGGAGATTTCAGTTCCATGCATATCGGTCAGCAGGTGCGCCTGAACGGCTGGGTGCAGACCAACCGCGATCATGGCGGCGTGATTTTTCTTGATGTGCGCGACCGTTCGGGCCTGGTGCAGGTGGTGGCGCATCCGGACACGCCCGATATGCACAAGCTGGCCCATTCGATGCGGCAGCAGGATGTGATCGAGGTGGTCGGCGAGGTGATTCCGCGCTCCGAGGAGACGATTAACCCGAAACTGCCTACCGGTGAAATCGAAGTGAAGATTTCGAGGATCAATGTGCTCAACCGCGCCGAGACGCCGCCGTTTATGGTGGAAGACGATTGCGACACCTCCGAGCAGATCAGGCTGGAATACCGTTATCTGGACCTGCGCCGGCCCAAAATGCAGGCCTATATGGAGCTGCGCCATCGCGTCACCCATGCCGCGCGCAACTATCTCGACAGCCAGAATTTCCTTGAAATTGAAACGCCGATTCTGAACAAGTCGACGCCGGAAGGGGCGCGCGATTATCTGGTGCCGTCGCGGGTCTATCCCGGTTCCTTTTATGCGCTGCCGCAGAGTCCGCAGATTTTCAAACAGCTGCTGATGGTGGCCGGCATGGATCGCTATTTCCAGATCGCCCGCTGTTTCCGCGACGAGGATTTGCGCGCCGATCGGCAGCCGGAGTTCACGCAGGTGGATCTGGAGCTGTCGTTTGTGAATCAGGAAGATGTGATGGCCGTGGCCGAAGGCTTGCTGCGCGCCATGTTCGATGCCGGCGTGGGCATTCATCTGCCGGAATCGTTCCCGCGCATCACATATGCCGAGGCCATGGACAAATATGGTCTGGATCGTCCCGATGTTCGCTTCGGGTTGGAACTGGTCAATATCACCGAGCTGATGAAACGGGTCGAGTTCAAGGTGTTCCGCGAGCCGGCCGAGAAGGGTGGACTGGTCAAAGTGTTGCGCGTGCCGGGCGGCGCTTCCGCTCTGACGCGTAAACAGATCGATGATTATACCAAATTCGTTTCCATCTATGGTGCGCGTGGTCTGGCCTGGATCAAGGTCAATGATAAGGATGATCTGCCCGGCGGCCTGCAGTCGCCGATTGTGAAATTCCTGCCCGAGGATGTGCTCAGGGATATGCTGGCGGCGACGGAAGCGGAAAATGGCGACCTGCTGTTTTTCGGCGCCGGCGACGCCACGGTGGTGAATGATGCGCTGGGGCATCTGCGCGTGAAGCTCGGCCACGATCTGAATCTGATTGCCGAAGGCGATCACCGCTTTGTCTGGGTGGTCGATTTCCCGATGTTCGCGTGGAATGAGGATGAGAAGCGGCCGGAAGCATTGCACCATCCGTTCACCGCGCCGTATGACGAGGATCTCGATAAATTTGAAACCGATCCGCTGAATATGCGTTCGCAGGCTTACGATCTGGTCTGGAACGGCACTGAGATCGGCGGCGGCTCGATTCGTATTCACAATCCGGAGACGCAGGCGCGGGTGTTCAGAACGCTGAATATCTCCGATGAAGAGGCCGAAGCCAAGTTCGGCTTTTTGCTCAAGGCGCTGACCTACGGCGCGCCGCCGCACGGCGGCCTGGCTTTCGGTCTGGATCGCGTGTTGTCGCTGATGGTGGATGTGGACTCTATTCGCGATGTGATTGCCTTTCCGAAAACGCAGAAAGCGGCTGATCCGATGTCGGAAGCGCCCGGTGAAGTGGCCGATGAACAGTGGAAAGAGCTGGGGCTGCGTAAACGCCGCATGATTCAGGCCAACGACTAAGCACCAGACTCAAAAGCGTTTCAGGTCAGAGAACAGTCAAAAACGAGGGGCGGGAACCGCAGATGGACGCGGATGAACGCAGATAAAAAGCACATTCAAAGTCGGTCATGGGTTAGTAGGCTCTATCCGTGTTTATCTGCGTTTATCTGCGGTTAAATTTTTTAATCTGTCTGGTCTCCCTCTGAGGTGAAAGGTTTTTGGCTGTGGTTGAACACAAGCTGCATTGACATCAATCGGGAAAGATAAGATGATGCCTTCTGTGAAACGGCTTCTATTTTTTCTGCTGCTGATACTGGCATCCTGTGCGCTGAAACCGCCTGTGCAGGAGATGAGCGATGCGCGCTCGGCCATCAAGATGGCGCATGCGCTGCCCGGTCAACAGGGCAGGGCGGACGCCTACTTGAAAAGCGCTGAATCGGCGCTCGATGAAGCGGCCGATGCGATCCGTAACGAGCACTACGATCGGGCGCGCAGAAAGGCGCTGGAGGCCAAACGCAAGGCGCAGCAAGCTGCGCGAATCAAACAGAGCAGACAGTCCGCTCCTGAATAAATACCATTTCGACAAACGAGGTTCCGCTATGTCATCCGAACAAAATCTGACATTTGAAAAAATCACTGTGCCTGAAAACGGCGACAAGATCAGCATGGGCGAGGATGGAACCCTGCAGGTCTCCGACAATCCCATCGTCACCTTTATCGAGGGGGACGGCATCGGCCCCGATATCTGGCAGGCGACGCGGGCCATTCTCGATGCAGCGGTTGAAAAGGCGTATGGCGGTCAGCGCAGTATTGCATGGATGGAGGTGTTCGCCGGCGAAAAAGCCTGGAATATGTATGGCCAGAGCGACGATGTATGGTTGCCGCAGGAGTCGCTTGCCGCCATGCGCGAATATCTGGTCGGGCTGAAAGGGCCGCTGACCACGCCGATCGGCGGCGGCATGGGCTCACTGAATGTGGCGATTCGTCAAACACTCGATCTCTATGTCTGTCTGCGTCCGGTGAAACACTTCACCGGCGTACCGTCGCCGGTGAAGCGGCCCGAACTGGTCGATATGGTGATATTCCGTGAAAATACCGAGGATATCTATGCCGGCATCGAGTGGCCTGAGGGCAGTGACGAGGCCAAAAAAGTGATCGGCTTCCTGCAGGATGAGATGGGCGTGAACAAAATCCGCTTTCCGGAGAGCTCCGGCATCGGAATTAAGCCGGTGTCGCGTGAAGGCACCGAACGGCTGGTACGCGCCGCCATTCAGTACGCCATCGATAACGAGTTGAGCTCGGTGACGCTGGTGCACAAAGGCAACATCATGAAATTCACCGAGGGCGGCTTCCGCAACTGGGGCTATGAACTGGCGCAGCGCGAATTCGGCGCTGAAGTGATCGGCGACGGCCCGTGGTGTCGCTTGCCCTGCGGTATTGTTATCAAGGATGCGATAGCCGATATTGCCCT
>JALUYG010000271.1 GCA_027013105.1 Mariprofundus sp. | reverse complement strand
CACGCCCCCCCCCGGCACATCAGTCGCATGTAATACACGAGTTATAGACGAAAATTCAGAAACTGCAAAGTTTTTTTTCAGAGGAGTGGGAACCCGCTCCAAACCTTTCCACCACGCAATGCACGGATCACACGGAAGTGAACCAAAATATTATAAGAACATCTCAGGCACAACTCCTGAACCACTTATTTAAAAACTTCCACTGATTATTAAAAGCGCGGATGGCCAGCATTGCCGCTCTGCGAGATCACTGAATTTCTTCACGCATTGCGTTCATCGCAAACTGCCATGCAGGCTGGATATCGATGCGACCGAACGGCGTTGATAATACTTCCTCCTGTTCCAGCGTGATGATCACACCATGCTTCAGGCCCGTCTCTTCCATAGCATCAGTAAGCGCCCTGACTTCACGTTTACGGGTGCTCTCATCACGCAGGTGCAGCGCAACCTGATACAATGCAACCTCTCCGGATAGTGACGTAGTAATGAAATCCACCTCATAGCCCTGTTTTGTCCTGTAATAGGCTATATTCACACCCTTGCGCCGCAACGCCATGAACACAAAACACTCCAGCAGATGTCCCTGATCAGACCGGGGAGAATGTGAAAAAGCCCGGAGAAGACCAGTATCAATTGCATAGACCTTACGTGGGTTGGTTTGCCGCACCCGTTCAGAGCGGGTCTCAATCGGAACTGAACACACCAGGTAGGCATCTTCCAGCCATTCGAAATAATTGCGCAATGTATCCTTGCTACAGGCGATGCCCTGCGACTTCAGATCATTATAAAATTTATTGATACTGAACAGCCTGGCAGCCGCCGCCAGCAGGTGACGTATCAGATAACGCAACGGCAATATATTACCGACCCGGTGTCGCTCAACGATATCGCGCAACACAACGGCATCGACATATTCCTGAAGCATACGAATCCGGTATTCATCTGCAATGCCCTGCACTTCTGGGAAACCGCCCACGATCAGATAGCGGCGCAACCGATTTTCCAGCACGGCTCGCTTGCTGCTGCCAGGTCGCTGTTGGCCAGGATCGATGCCCTCATGCGTGAGTGACTCACGAAAACTGAAGGGAAAGATTTCAGTACTGATCGCTCGCCCGCGCAGCGATGTGGCGATTTCTCTGCTAAGCAGCTTTGCCGATGAGCCGGTTACAGCCAACTGCACCTGTTCAGTATCAAGTAACCGCCTCAGGTATGTTTCCCAACCTGCTACATTCTGAATCTCGTCAAAAAAGAAGTAACAGATTTGACTCTTATGGTCGGGAAACATCCGGAAATAAGCATCACCAATGCTACCGAGATCCTCTGTTGTCATCGGCAACAGGCGATCATCATCGAAATTGATGTAGAGCATTCGTTCTTTAGCAACGCCCCGATCTAGCAAGCCCCGCATCGCTTGAAACAGAAAACTTGTTTTGCCTGAACGGCGCATGCCCAGAACAGCATCAATCTTGCCGGGAAGTGCTGGCAGCCTGGTTTCTCTCGGCGTCAATACGGGGAGAGTACGCTCATGAAAATCGGCGATCAATTGTTCAAACAAGATATTCATTCCGAAAATCTATCCTTTTTTAAAGGATAGATAAAGATAAATCTATCCTTTAGGTCAGGCACCTTCTACTTAATGCTTTGCTCTTCCTCTGCGTTCTTTGCGGAAGCAAACCAGTCACAAATGACCACCTACTCATCTCTATTTTATGCTTTTTT
>JALUYG010000270.1 GCA_027013105.1 Mariprofundus sp. | reverse complement strand
AGCCGGATTGCCACGCCCGAACGGTTCAAAACGGGCCAGCCGTTCGGCCAGACCGATATGCATGCAGTTCAATCCCAGAATGCCGTCGATGGGCTGCAATCGGTGATCTGATGCGTTTGCCGCCTGACTTGCAATCGCCTCGCCAAATGCGGCTTTAAAACCATCCCATTGCCCATCTTTAATGGAGCCGCCGCCCGCGCCGGCATGGCCGCCGAAGCCTTCGAGATGGGCGCTGCAGGCATTGAGAATATTACCGACATGGAATCCCGGCGTGCCGCGCAGCGATACGCGCACCGCGCCGTCCGGCGTCACAAAGCCGACCGCTGCCGGTTTGCCATGTTTACGCGCCAGACGCCCGGCCGCCAGCCCCACCACGCCGGCATGCCAGCGTTGATCATAGACCGCCAATACCTCCGAATCGCCGAGCACGAATTCGGCCTGCTTGAACACCTCGGCTTCGATCAATCGCCGCTGCTTGTTTGTTTCATCCAGCTCTCCGGCCAAGCGCAATGCTTCATCGGCATCATTGGTGGAGAGCAACCGCATGGCCGCTTCGCCATGCTGCAATCGTCCGGCCGCATTGATGCGAGGCGCCAGGTAAAAGCCGATGGTTTCAGCCGTCACAGCTTTTTTGATCTTCGCCACCGTCAGCAATGCCTGCATGCCCACAGATGGATTTGTATTCAAACGCTGCAAACCGTGATAAACCAGAATCCGGTTCACCCCGACGATATCCATCACATCGGCGATGGTTGCCACCGCCACCCGGTCCAGCAGCACGCGCAGATCAAAATCCGGCCGCCTCCCCGCCTCGCCCAGCTTTTTCCACACCGCCATCAACAGGAAAAAAGCGACGCCTGTGCCGCACAGCTTCCGCCCGGCGAAACCGCAATCGGCGCGGGCCGGATTGAGCAGCGCAAAGGCATTCGGCAGCGTCTCTTCCGGCAGATGATGATCGCTGACAATCAGATCAAAATCGTGCTCTTGCGCCGCCGCACAGGCGTCGAAACAGGTGGTGCCGGTATCGACGCTGATGCCCAGTTTGATACCGGCGGCCGCAGCCTCGCGCACCGGCTCCACGCCGATGCCGTGCCCCTCTGCAGCGCGATGCGGAATCGAAAACGACACTTCCGTTCCGGCGGCCCGCAACGCCTCCACCAGAATAGCGGTTCCATTGACGCCATCGGCGTCGAAATCTCCGAAGATGTGGATTTTTTCACCGTCCAGCACTGCCCCGGCAACCCGCGCTGCCGCCCTCTCCATATCCGTCATGGCAAACGGATCGGGCAGATCGGCCAGCCTTGGGGCAAAAAACGGGTCGGACTCGCTTAACCCCCGCGCTGCCAGCAAGCCATGCCAGGCCGCCGCCGGATCGTCCGCCACCAACGGCCCGTGATGCCATGTCAGCCTTCGCCCTTTGACTGTGATTGTTTCAGGTAACATATCCATCCTTAACGCGTTGTCTGTTTCATGTTAACAATAGGCCGTGATCAGCGGGTAGCGGAAACGCAGGCCGGCGGATTTCGGTTTGATTCGGCACGCCGCCGCCGATGACAGCGTGCGATTACCGTATTTCCGGTTGATCGCATTCACACTCTGCATCAGCGAAGTCTGGCGCGTATCCTGCTGTATCAGGCCGAACAGATCGGCGGTAGCGCTCTGTTCACGGCTGATCCGGTTCGCCACCACGCCGCAACCGCGATATTTCATGCCGTCACGG
>JALUYG010000269.1 GCA_027013105.1 Mariprofundus sp. | reverse complement strand
AATATCATCTTTGCTAAAGGCCTTTTCAATGCGGTAAGCCAGAATCGCTTCTCGGATTTTGCGCGTGTAGGAGCGTTCGGAAGAGAGTAAAAAGTTTTTGGCCACCTGCTGGGTGATGGTGGAGCCGCCCTGCACGGTATGGCCGGCCTTCAGATTGGCCAGCGCCGCCGATAAAATACGGGCCGGATTGATGCCGGGATGCTCATAAAACTGCTGATCCTCCGCCGACAGAAAAGCGTTAATCAGCCGCTTGGGAATCTCATTGAATGGCGTCAGAATTCGATGTTCATCGGCATATTCGGCGATCAGTTCGCCGTCTGTATTGTATACGCGCGATACCAGCGGCGGCTGATAGTTGGACAGCGTGCCCAATTCCGGCAGATTGCTGGAAAATATCATATAGGCTACGGTTAACACCATCGCCATCAGAACACTCAAGCTGGCAGTAATTTTGACGATAAGGGAAAGGATGCGCATTAAACCGAATACAAGCGGAACCCATCAGGGCAGGCAAGCTGCAGTTTTGCAAAACAGCTGTATTACTTCCGGCCAACGGGGCTTCACGCTGCTGGAAATGATGATTGTGATGGTGATCCTGGCCATTATGGCTGCAGTCGCCATCCCTGCATTCTCCAACTGGCGCGAACAGCAGGCCGTGCGCAATGCGGCGCAGGCCTTGCTCGCCCAGTTAAAGCAGGCCCGGGTGCTGGCGTTGTCTGAAAACCGCAGCGTACGCATCACCTTTACGGCGACCAGCTATATCTTTGATGCGGACACAACAGGCAGCTGTAGCAGATGCAAAAACGAGTCCCACAATCTGAGTGAGTATTCAGGCAAACTAACACTCTCGCCGACCACCACGCGAACATTCAGCAGCCGTGGTACGGCCAATTCCGGCAGCATCACCCTGACCGCAGGCAGCCACAGCAAAACCATCACCATGAACGTGATTGGCCGGGCCTACCTGCAATGAACCGCCACCATTCAATGGCGGGCTTTACGCTCATCGAAATTCTGGTCACGCTGGTCATTGTATCGGTGGCGGTGCTGTCGTTGGGCAGTTTCAGCATCTCCATGGTCGGCAGCGGTCAGGTTTCCCGCGAACGACTGACAGCGGTGCATCTGGCCGAACAGGTGCTGGAATATTGGCAGCATGACAGCAACGATTATGCTCCGGTGATTGCAACCGCCGACTGCAGCCTGAGCGCTGCGACAGCCGCACCGGCCTATCCGGTCAGCGTCACATGCGCACCGGCATCAGGCATCGGCGCCGCCTACACCATTGTCAGCAACGAAACCCAGGCGACCGGCCCGCTGCCGGCCAGCCAGTCCGCATTTCAGCCGTTCACCACACAGGGGTATAACAACACGCCGCAAACCAAGGTCGTGACAGTCTCATGGACGCACAAGAATAAAACCCATTCGATCTACCTCACCCATATGTCGCAGGTCAAATAATGGCAATACGCGCACGATCAAGTCATCAGCCGGCCAATCGCACCAAAACGTGTGAAACAGGCTTCACGCTGATTGAAATGCTCATCAGCATGGCAATGGGGCTGGTGGTCATTGCCGGACTCACCTCCATCTTTATCGCCGACAGCAATACATCCAGAGTCATCTCCTCCCGTACCGAACGCATGGGGGACCTGTTTCTGGTGTCACATCTGATGCAGGAAGCATTACGCGAATCGTTGAGCACCCCGAAAACAACGCTGTCCG
>JALUYG010000268.1 GCA_027013105.1 Mariprofundus sp. | reverse complement strand
GGGTCGCCTCGACCACCGCCACAGGCTCGGCGATCGGCAGGGTGATTGATTCTATCCCCAGATTTTTCACCAGCGCTTCCGCGTCTGTAATCGAATGATCGCTGGAGTAGCGCGACGGCAACAGCACGCCCAGCACATTTTCAGCCCCCAGCGCCTCTACCGCAATCGTCGCCGTTAAGGCGGAATCAATACCGCCGGATAGCCCGATCACCACCTGCCTGCAGCCGTTGCGCAGCACATAATCGGCCACCCCCATGACCAGCGCCCGGTGAATCTGTTCGATCGGGCCGGGCAACGCTGCAATATCCGCATCCGCCCCCAGCGACGCCATGCCCACTGCGCCCTGCCACGCTTCGAACAGCGGAGCGCGCCACAACAGTTCGCCCCCGGCGTCCACCATGTGCGAGCCGCCGTCAAAGACAATTTCATCCTGACCGCCAATCGGATTAACATAGACCAGCGGCGCGCCAAACGCCCGCGCCCGGCGCTGCGCCAGCGCTTCACGCTCTTGCTGCTTGCCGACATGAAACGGCGATGCATTCAGATTCAGCCAGACATCGCAGGCTATCTCAGCCTGCCTGACGGCAAGTTCATCATGCCACAGATCTTCACAGACGCTGATGCCGACCTGCCAGCCGTTCACATCAAACACGCACCTGTCGCCATCACCCGGTTCAAAATATCGCCGCTCGTCAAAAACGCCGTAATTGGGCAAAAACTGTTTGTCATAGACGCCGATCACCTTGCCGCAACGCGCCAGAATCACGCTATTGGTCAGTCTGGCGACTGGCCCGTGAATCCGGCGCGGCGCACCAAAGACCACGCATGTATTGCCACTGGCCGCCACCACCGCCTCGACCGCCGCATCCACTGCATCCATAAATGCCGGTCGTTTGAGCAGATCTTCGGGCGGATAGCCGGTCACCGCCAGTTCGGGCAACACCGCCACATCGCACAGCGCCGCTTCCGCCTGATGCATCACATCGTGAATCAGCCGCACATTGCCGCTCAAATCCCCGACGCGAGGCGCAATCTGGGCAATCCATATCTTCATCTCTCGACTCCGGTCATCATTGTTCCAGTTCTATCCCCCAACCCTGTCGAAACGCGGCACAAACATGGCATCACCGTAGGAGTAGAAACGATAACCCTGTTTTTTTGCATGTTCATAGGCGGCGAGCACCCGCTCACGCCCGGCCAGCGCCGACACCAGCATAATCAGCGTGGATTTAGGCAGATGAAAATTGGTCAGCAAGGCATCGACCATGCGAAACTGATACCCCGGAGTGATAAAGATGGATGTTCTGCCTGCGCCGGCCTGCAATACGCCGCCCTGACCGGCGGCTTCCAGCGTGCGTAAACTGGTGGTGCCGACCGCCACCACGCGCCGTCCTGCGGATTTGGCCCGATTGACCAGTTGCGCCGCTGCATCCGGCACGACATAGGCCTCTTCATGCATGACATGATCCTGCAAATGTTCCACCTGCACCGGCTGAAAAGTGCCGGGGCCGACATGCAGGGTGACATGTGCAAAGCTTGCACCGGCCTCCTGCATGGCCGCCATCAACTCAGCGGTCAGATGCAGGCCGGCCGTCGGCGCAGCCACAGCACCGGTATGGCGGGCAAACACGGTTTGATAGCGCGCTTTATCCGCCTCGCTGTCCGGCCGGTTGATATAGGGCGGCAGCGGCATATGACCGACCGCTTCAATCGCGGCAGGCACATCATCAGC
>JALUYG010000267.1 GCA_027013105.1 Mariprofundus sp. | reverse complement strand
CCTGAAACTGCCGATGCTGTGCTATCGCGTATGGGCTTTGGTGTGGCGCGCGCCGGTGATGCATTGGATGTATCGGTGCCATCATTTCGCCATGATGTATCCATTCCGGAAGATATTTCTGAGGAATATGCCCGTATTATCGGTTTTGATGCCATTCCGGCCATCCTGCCGCCGTTGGTCACCACTAAGCCTGCCGTAGCAGATCGATCCATTCATGATGCGGTTGCCGGTGGCTTCTTGCAGGTAGTGACGTATGCCTTTATCTCGGCTGAAGAACAACGCTTGTTTGTGGCCGATGATGGTGGCGATATCGCGCTGCAAAATCCGATTTCCGATGCCATGAGTGTGATGCGTCGCTCGCCCTGGCCGGGGCTGTTGAATGTTGCCAAATATAATTTAAATCGTCAGCAGGCCGGCGTATCGCTGGTGGAGCAGGGTCGCACCTATCTGAAGATGGATTCGGGCGCGAGCAAGCATACTGAAACCAATACCATCGCCTGGCTGATGGCTGGCCAGACTCAGCCGGATGACTGGCATGGTACTGCCCGACAGGCCGATTTCTTCGATCTGAAAGGGGCGGTGGAATCGTGGTTGTCCCTGCGTGGCCTGACAGCGCGCTTTATTGCCGGTGATACCATGTTGGGCTTGCAGGCCGGACAAAGCGCGAAGATTCTGGTCGGTCGCAATGAAGCTGGTCGCATGGGTCGCATCGATGGTGATATCGCCGACCAATTTGGCATTGATGCCCCGGTATTCGTGGCGGAGATGAATCTGGATGCATTGCGGCCGGGCAAGAAAGCGAAGTTTGCCCCGCTGCCGGAGTTCCCCGCTGTAGCGCGTGATCTGGTTTTTCTGTTTGATCAGGGTGCATCTGCTGATGCTATTCTGAATGCCGTTAAAAGTGCGGCTGGAAAACTACTGACCGATGCCAGAATCTTTGATCGCTATGCTGGTGCCGGTATACCTGATGGCAGCGTTAGTCTGGGGATCCGGTTCACCCTGCAGGATGCCAAACGCACCCTGACGCAGGAAGATTCCGACGCCGCCTCCTCTGCGATCATCGCCGCCATGGAAAAGCGTTTCGGCGCCACACTGAGGGGATGATTTTTTGACGCAGATGAACGCGGATGGACGCAGATTTAACCTGGTCTGTGTCGATGAGACAATTCGGACAGCATCTGTAGCATTCTCATGGCTGTTTTCTATCAGCGTCAATCTGCGTACATCTGTGTCTAAAATACCGTGCTAGCCGGAGTTGATGAAGTCGGGCGCGGGCCGCTGGCGGGGCCGGTGGTGACGGCGGCGGTGATTTTATCGGCCGACGATCCGTATCTGGGGAAATATCGCGACTCCAAAAAGCTGGCTGCAAAGAAACGCCTGCAGCTTTATCACCATATCCGCAAGCATGCCGTCGCCTGTTCGGTCGCCATGGCCACGATTGATGAGATTGACCAGATCAATATCTTGCATGCGACGATGTTGTCGATGCGGCGCTCGGTCGAAGGGCTCTCTGTGACGCCGGCCAGAGTGCTGGTCGATGGCAACCGGATTCCTGATCTGTCCGTGCCGGCTGAAGCGATCATCGGTGGGGATGATTCAGTGCAGGAAATCGCCGCTGCCTCGATTGTGGCCAAGGTGGTGCGGGATCGCATGATGGCGATGTTCGATTGCCGCTATCCCGGCTATCAGTTCGGCAAACACAAAGGCTATGGCACCAAAGCGCACATGGATGCG
>JALUYG010000266.1 GCA_027013105.1 Mariprofundus sp. | reverse complement strand
TGGTAATCTGCTGCCGCACGGCGGCGGGATTGAGGCGGCTGCGGCCGCATGGCGCTGCGATCCGGATGCGATTCTCGATCTCTCCACCGGCCTGCATCCGGCCGGCCCGCCGTCATGGTTGAATATCTGGCTGCGCGAGCATGCCGCACTGGCCGGCCGCTACCCCGATACCAATGGCGAACCGGCGCGCAGTGCATTGGCCGAGGCGCTTGCCGTCGCGCCGGAACAGGTTGTGATTACAGCTGGCGCGCAAGCGGTGATCGAGGTGATCTTTCAGGCAATGGGGTGGCGCTCGATGGCGATTCGGACGCCCTGTTACAGCGAACCGATCCGCTGCGCCGAGCGTGCCGGTTGCGCAGTTAGGATGTTTGCATCCGGCGCGCCACCGGCTGCCGATGCGCTCTGGCTGACCACGCCCGATAACCCGTCCGGCCGCAGCGATCTGTTTCCGCCAGACATTACCGGTGTGATCGATGAATCCTATATGCCGTTTTCCGATCGGCAGTCTGCAGCCCTTCAAACAGGTGTGATCAGGATCGGCTCGCTGACCAAGACCTTCTGCATCCCGGGCCTGAGGCTCGGCTATGTGATCGCGGAAACGGACCTGATCGCACGCTTGCGCCGATGGCTGCCGCCCTGGCCGGCCTCGACACTGGCGCAACATCTGTTGCCGGCGCTGCTGCCGGAGGCCGATGCGCGCGACCACCAGCTCATCGTTGCACGTCAGCGTTTGCTCGCTCTGCTGGATCAGTATGATTGGCAGGTGCGCCCCTCCGAGGCGTCGTTCCTGTTGGCGAGGCCGAACGGGCCAATGCCCGATTTTGCATCCCGCTGCATTCTGGTGCGCCACTTCCCGGAGTGGCCGCAACTGGCCGGATGGATACGCATCGGCCTGCCCGGCAGCAAACAGGACTGGCAACGCCTTGAGGCTGCGCTGACCCTTTAGGAAAGTGTAGCCCCTATCCCGAACTGCATCGCTATTTACAAATGCACAAATATCCGGCCCCGGCAGGCAGGAGTGACACTTGCACAGTCGGGATAAACGACTTAAAATGCATACTGATTGTGTACACATTGAGGTGAGCCATGAAAACAAATGCTGTTGATTTACGTCGGAATATGAAAGAAATTATGCGAGCAGTCGGGCGCAATGAGCCTGTGACTGTGCTATATCATGGCAAGCCGAAAGCGATGATCCTGCCCATTGAGCAGGCGTCCTCAGCACCTGTTCGCGCTCACCCATTTTTCGGCATGAATCAGGATGATGCTGAAGCTGTAGAAAACGTCATGGATGAATTGCGAAATGGGCGGTACTGATTCTGTACTGTTTGATACCGACGTCCTCATCTTTGTGCAGCGCGGCAATATCAAAGCAGCTGCGCTTGTCGAGGATGCCAGGCAACGCTACATCTCGACGCAGAGCTATCTGGAACTGTTGCAAAGCACGAAAAACAAACAACAGCATCGCATTATTCAGCAATTCCTCAAGGATTTCAGCTTCACTGTTCTACCTTTCACTGAAAATATCGGCCATCGCGCATCCGTCTATGTTGAGGAATATACGTTATCCCATGCGGTACGCGCCGGAGATGCCATTATTGCCGCAACAGCAGTCGAGCATCACCTGCCGCTGGCAACGGCCAATATCAAACACTTCCGACCGATCAAGGAACTGGATTTGAAGGTGTTCAAGCCGTAAGGAAGGTTAAAAGGATATACTGTCACTGATTTCCTCACT
>JALUYG010000265.1 GCA_027013105.1 Mariprofundus sp. | reverse complement strand
CCACCATCGTGGCCTTTCTGCCGCTGATGTATATGGACGGCATTATCGGCAAGTTCGTTTTTTCCATTCCGGTTGTGGTGATCGTGCTGCTCAGCTTTTCGTGGTTTGAAGCGATCTTCATTCTGCCCAACCATATTCGCGACGTCGCCAACGCCAACAAACATCCCAAAGAGCGCGCCCTGTTCGTATGGATTTCACAAATCTATGTCTGGCTGCTGCACAGGGCGGTTAAACTGCGTTATCTGACCATTCTGCTCACCATCATCGGCTTGCTCGCCTCGGTGGCGCTGGCCACCACCATGAAATTCCAGCTCTTCCCCTCCGGCGCGGAATCGACCTTTTACCTGCGCGTCAATATGCCCACCGGCACCACGCTGGAACAGATGCGCGACCGGTTGAAAAAGCTGGATATGGCAGTGCGCCAGCGCATCGATCCGACCATGCTGGAAACCACCACCATGGTGGCTGGCGAAAACAGCGCCGATCAGCGCGAATCGCTCAAGCAGATCGGCGACCGTTTCGGCTTTGAGCGCGTAATCCTGATTCCATTCACCAAACGCAGCACCAGCGCCTTCGATGTGATGGACAAACTGGAAAAAGAGATACCGCCGCTGTTCCCCGATATGGATATCAGCTTCGCCATGCAAAAACCGGGGCCGCCGGTCGGCCGCGCCCTGCAGGTGGAACTCACCGGCCCGGATGAAAAAAGCATGACCCGCGTGGCCAAACGGCTGATGGCGATGCTGGCCGATATCAAGGGCGTCTATGCCATCGAAAGTGATCTGGAACCGGGCGACCCGGAAATTCACATCGTCATGGATCGAAAGCTGGCGGCCTACGCCGGCGTCGATCTGGCCACGGTCAGCACTCATATTCGCGCCGCTTTTGACGGACTGCGCGTCTCCACCATCAAACGCGGCAAGGAAGAGGTGAATGTCACCATTCGCTATCCGGAACAGGCTCAGCGCGATATCCACACGCTGATGCAGCTGGAGATTCCCAACAAACGGGGCGGACTGGTTCCGCTCAACCGCATCGCCAAACTGGAGCGCAGCCCCGGCACCAGCAGCATCCGTCACAAAAATGGTCAACGGGTGATCAATGTCTCCGCCGAAGTGAATCAAAAGGATATGAACTCCAAGCGGCTCAACAACATCGTTCAGCAACGTCAGCGCGAGTGGATGGGGGCAGATGCCGCATCCGTGCATGTGCATCTGGGCGGCGAGGAGGAAAAAACGCAGGAATCGGTGCGCGGTCTGATCTTCAGCTTCATCTTCGCCCTGCTCGGCATATTCGCCATTCTGGCCGTGCAGTTTAATCGTATCGGCTATCCGATTCTGGTGATGCTGGCCATCCCGTTCGGCGCTATCGGCATTATTGTCGGCTTCTTCCTGCACGGCTCGCCGATCTCGTTTATGGCCATGATGGGATTTGTCGCCCTCACCGGCGTGGTCGTCAACGCCTCGCTGGTAATGGCCGTCTTCATCCAGCGCCAGATTGCAGATGGCGTGCCGTGGCGACAGGCCATTCTGGAAAGCGGCAAACGCCGTCTGCGCGCCGTACTGCTCACCGCCATCACCACTGTGGTCGGCCTCTTGCCCACCGCCTACGGCTGGGGCGGCTTCGATCCCTTCGTCGCCCCGATGGCGCTGGCGCTGTCATGGGGTCTGATGTTCTCTACCGTCATCACGCTGTTTTCCGTGCCCGCAGCGCTCGGCATCGCACTCGATATCAAGCACATGTTCCAACG
>JALUYG010000264.1 GCA_027013105.1 Mariprofundus sp. | reverse complement strand
GATTAGCCCCTGAGCGCGGCGCCGAAGCATTTCTCCACCGCTGCGATAATGGCTGCGGAGGCCGCGTCGGAATCTTCCTGCGTCAGGGTGCGTTTCGGATCCTGCAGGGTGAAGCGGATGCCGAGACTCACCTGGCCTTCCGGCACCCCCTTGCCTTCGTAGCGATCGAAAATACGTGCGCCCGTCAACAATTTACCGCCCGCGGACTTCACCGCATTGAGAATCGTATCGGCAGCCTCAGCGCGATCAAACAGGAACACCAGATCGCGCTCCACCGCAGGAAATTCCGCCAGCGGCATAAATTTCGCTTTTTTACCGGCTGGCAGCTTGTCCAGATTGATTTCGGCCACAAACACCGGCGCATCAATATCGAAACCTGCGGCGATATCGCCATCCACACGCCCGATGCGCCCGGCCTCGGTGCGGCCTACCAGAATTTTAGCGCTCTGGCCGGCCTGCAGACCCAACATCGCATCATCGGCAATAAAGCGGCCGGTCAGCCCGCGCAGCGACAACCATCTCTCCAGCGCTCCTTTAAGATCGAAGAAATCAGCCTGCCGTGCAGCGCCATACCATTCATCCGACTGCATGCGGCCACTGATGAGCCATGCAATCGTGTTGCTCTCATCATGGCCGGCTGCGCTTTTCACATAGCTGCGCCCCTGCTCCACCAGCGCCACGCCCGGTTGCTGACGATTCAGATTATGCTTCGCCGCAGCCAGCAGCCCCGGCCACGGCGAGCGCCGCATCACGCTCATGGCATCGGAGATCGGATTGGCCAGCGCAATATCGCGACCATCATCAGCGACAAACAGACGCTGTTCCTCAGCCGAAATAAAGGCGTAGGTCACCACCTGCGTAAAACCGCCGCTGACAGCATCGTGCAGAGCTCTGTCCTGGTGCAGCGGTTTTGTCGCCGCCAATGGCGGCAGCACGGCAGGAATGGCGTCAAAGCCGATAATCCGGGCATACTCCTCCGACATATCCTCGGCAATCGACACATCATGCCGGAATGACGGAATTCCCACATTGAGCTGGTCGGCATCACGGCTCACCTCAAACCCCATGCGGCACAATACGGCGTCCGCCGATTCGGGAATGGTCACGCCCAGACGCGTCTCAAGCGACGACACCGAGCAACTCAGCCTGCGTCCGGCGTTAATGGCGGCGGCATCGCCACAACACTGCAGCGTACCGGCGCTGCCGCCGAACAGTTCGAGAATCATGGCCGTAGCGCGATTCATGGCGACCGCCACCATGGCCGGATCAACACCGCGTTCAAAACGCATCGACGCTTCGCTCACCATGGCGTAAATGCGTCGGGTTTCGCTGACGCGGGCAGGGCGGAAAAAGGCCGATTCCAGCACGATATTCGTGGTTGAATCGGTCACGCCGGATGGCTCGGAGCCCATAATGCCGGCCAGGGCAATCACGCTGCTTGGATCGCTGACCACCAGATCACCGGCATTCAACTTTAATTCGCGCCCATCCAGCGCCGAAAATGCCTCGCCGCTGTCGGCCGAGCGAACGGTAATATCGCCATCCAGCTTATCGGCGTCAAAAGCGTGCATGGGCTGGCCCAGATCGAGCATCACGAAATTGAGCACATCGACAATACCATTGACCGGACGCATGCCGGCCATGATCAATCTGACCTGCATCCAGGCCGGAGAAGCAGCCACGCTGACGCCCTCGATACGCCGGGCCAGATAGGCTGGGCAGTCCGTTTGCACCGAAACCGTGACGGAAG
>JALUYG010000263.1 GCA_027013105.1 Mariprofundus sp. | reverse complement strand
CGCAGGTCTCGGCCATGCGGTGGGTCAAATCCATATCTTCCTGACTGGCGCGGGCGGTGCCGCCGGGGTGGTTGTGGAACAGAATCAACCCCTTGGCATCGAGTTCCAGGGCGCGCTTCATCAGATTTCGAGGATAAACGGCGGCGCGGTCCACCGTACCCTCGAAGAGAATCTGGGTGGCAATATGACGATGTTGCTGATCGGTGAACACCGCGCCGAAACACTCCATGCCGCGCCCCTGCACCAGCATGCGCAGATGCGCCTTGACCCGTTCGGGACGATCAAACACCTTCTTGCCGGGCAGATCCGAGGCCAGATAACGGATTTCCACCTGCCGGATCAGGCTCAGGAACAGCGCGCCCTGTTCGCCCATGCCCTCGGTCTGCGCCAGTTCCGCCGCAGTGGCATCAAACACACCGGCCAGCGTGCCGAATATCTCCAGCAGGCGCTTGGCGATCGGTTTCACATCGATGCGCGGAATGGCGTAGGTCAGCAACAGTTCCAATACTTCATAATCGTGAAAGCCATCAAAACCGTGCGCTGCAAAACGCTGCCTTAGGCGCTGCCGGTGGCCTTTGATGCTTTCATCGATCATCTGGCGGGAAAACCGGCGTTGTCACCATCGGCGCGTGGATCATGACCGATGCGCATCCACTGTTGCATGTTAATTGCCCTGAAACAGGCCGGAATCTTCCTTGCTGACAACCGCCTTAATACCCGCTTCGGAGCAGGAGAGCGTCACGGTGGTAAAATCGAGCGGAAAGGAGACCGGCTTGCTCAGGTTCAGTTTGCCGCTCAGCGATTTCACCCCGTCGGCGATTATATCGTAGGGGACGCTGCTGCAATCGCCCGAACCGATCAGCACCAGCCGCGCCATTTTACTGTTGCTGGCGATCACGCCGGGGGTGCCGTGGTCGATCAGATAGGTGTAGCTCGATGCCACCGCATCGGTGGTGGTGGCGAACATCAGCGCCGGCAGTGCAACAATGGCCATTTTTTTAAACATCAACTCTCTCCTGCTGTGGCTGAAACCAGCAATTTTTGTTCTTCAATTTCCCTCTCCTGCACAGGCGCGAGGGAGTCATCGCTATAGCCGGGCGATGCCGGGTCGTTAAAAATCTCTTTTTTTATCAGAACGATTCGAAAGGTTTTCTTCCGCCCCATAAAGCCTCCGGCACCGTGCCAGCTTAGCCGACCATGCCTGCACTGTAAATGCTCGCTTGCAACCGGATCCGCATTCGCTTGCATTCATGATTCCTGATTTTGAATGCCTCTGTGTACTTCGTGGTTACATTAACCAACTACTCCGAACAAGTAAGAGGGCTTCGCAATTCCGGCATTTCAGTACGATAAAATTTTATCGCACAATCGACTGGCTGGGTTCGGCCACTTCCGGACAACCCATAACCTTGGGGATCAGTAACAATATCAAGGGGTGATAATGTACAGTGACTACTTTTTCTGTTGAATTGTTTGCGTTGGAAATTATAGTTATCGATAGGTGTTTTGAGATTATCATGTATGAAGACTCGCCTATTCTGGCTTTTTGTATCGCAATTCCAGTCATGTTTATCGGCGCTGTGCCTGAAGCTCTTTCGCATCGTGGAATTCACAACAAAGCTGCAGCTAAAGTCATTGAATTCCTGGAAGAAGGTGGAAAGGAGCCAGAGTTTATCTTGCTTCCAGATAGCCGCTATGAAGAAGAAAAAAGACGTGAACAGCTTGAGAGTTATAAGAAAAACAGATGGTGA
>JALUYG010000262.1 GCA_027013105.1 Mariprofundus sp. | reverse complement strand
CAGAAGCCATCAGCGCTGATGTTCCAGAAAATCCAGCAGCCGCTCTGCATTCTGCGCCAGCATCCGGTAGGCGTGCTCGAAACCGTCCGGGCCGCCATAGTAGGGATCCGGCACATCGGGAATACGGCTCGCACCCTCAAATTGACGCATCATCAAAATCCGCGACTCTGGCGCCCCCATATGAAGCAATGCGCGCCTGTTCTCTCCGTCCATGGCAACCAACCAGTCCCAGTCGAGGCAATTTTGCGCCGTAATCTGCTGCGCCCGATGCCGGCTTAGATCCAGCCCGTATTCTCGCGCCTTGGCGGCGGAACGGGGATCGGCGGCGCCGCCGACATGCCAGTCGCCGGTGCCGGCCGACTCAAAATGATAATGGCGCAGACCCCGATTTTCCGCCGCCGCGCGCACAATCACTTCGGCCAGCGGCGACCGACAGATATTGCCCAGGCAGACGAATAGCACCCGCGTTACATCAGCCATGATGCGCGCCTCTCTCGGCCTGCGACGGCTGCAGATAATTCGGCGATGGATAGTGCGGCAGGCGCCCCCACGCCTTCACTTTCCCGCAGGCCGCCAACGCCGCAATGGCCAGCGCCTGACTGCGCGGCATGGAAAGCGCAACGCGACGCCAGCCCTCCAAAGCTATCGGCGGCTCGTTCAGGGCGCAAAACAACCCCGGATGATCTGATTCCGACCGATATTTCTCAACCTGACTCCAGCGCATACAGCAATCCGCCTGCACGGCCTCACCCTGCCGATAGCAGCCGTAAAACAGCTCTCCGGCTCTGGCATCTTCCAGCACGCGAATTTGCTCCGAACTGTCGGCCTGCCTGGCTGTGATGGCCAGCGAGGAGAGCTGAATGAGAGGCAGCTGCAGCGCTGCATTAACGCCGGCCAGTGTCGCTGCGGCAACCCGCAAGCCGGTAAATGAACCCGGCCCGGCTCCCAGCGCCAGCACATCAAGCTGCCGCCAGCTCAGGCATGCCTGCTCCAGCAGCCCCTGAAGCGCCGGAATGATCGTCGTGGATCGGGTGGCCCCGGCGCTCTCTCCGCCGGACTGATGAAAATAACACTCGCCATCACTGATGATGCAGGCCGCGATGCGGCCACCAGCCGTATCGAGCGCCAGGATATGACGATGTTGACCTGAAGCTGCTGTCACAGGCGGCTTTTCAATGCTGTTCGCAGTGCGTCGCCATAGCTTTCATGCTGCAGACCGAGCACCGCATTGGCCAGCAGAAAACCGGCCGGGTTGCCGGCGTCGAAACGCTGCCCGTTGAGCAGCACGCCATAGACAGGCTCCTCTTTGGCCAGCGCGGCAACCGCATCGGTCAGCTGGATTTCGCCGCCGCTGCCGGGCTGCACGTCGCGTAGCAACTCCATCAATCTCGGCGTGAAAATATAGCGCCCGATAATCGCCAGATGCGACGGCGCCGCTTCCGGTTGCGGTTTTTCGACCATATCGGTCAGTCGCAACAGTCCGTCCGCTTCCGCCTGATAGGCGACGATGCCGTATTTATAGACCTGATCGGCAGGCACCTGCATCAGACCAAGCACCGAGCAGCCGGTCTGCTCATAGACCCGGCGCAACTGCTGCATGGCCGGCTCATCGCTGATAATCAGTTCATCGGCCAGCGACACGCCAAAAGGTTCATCGGCGATCCAGTGGCGGGCGCAGAGCACGGCATGCCCCAGACCTCTGGCCTCCTTCTGTCGCACATACACCACTTCGGCCATCCGGGCGACATGCGAAACCCTTT
>JALUYG010000261.1 GCA_027013105.1 Mariprofundus sp. | reverse complement strand
TGGCGCGGGAGAAAAAGAAAACGGGCGTTGAGCCGAATATCCCGGCGCAGGTGCTGAACAGGGCGCAGCATATCCATTACACCAACATTCCGATGGATGAACTGCGCGCGCTGAAAACTGCTGTGCGTGAAGTCGATTATTTTGGCCGGTTCAAAAAGAAGCTGCTGGATGCCCGCAAGACTATCGAAATTAAGCAGGCGGTAGCCGATTCTGTTGCAAGCATGGTGGAGAATAACGAAATCCACGATGAAGAAATCCCCTATGCGCCCGGCATAGCATATAAACTATCCGATGCATCGAAGAAGACAGGCAGCGCACTGCTGGCAGTGGAGCACCTGTTGCGGCGACTGGATGGGGACAAGTTGGGGCCGTTGTGGCGTTCCGTGTTCCTGCCTATATCCGAAGCCACGGATAACGCATTTGCCCGCAAGCGGGAAGCCGCCACGCATTTCAGAGAGCTGATCGAATCTATCTACACGTTTGAGGAACGGGCGCGGTTTAGCGGGATTGGTGCACGGACGTACCAGATCACCGGTGTCGGCGAGATGACTAAGGAGAATATCATCTCTGTGGCGATGAACTGGGGGAACAAAGAGGGCCGCGACCGGTTGTTGACCGGAAACAAGTTCTCCGAATCACAGATCGAAGAGATGCTGTCTCATTTGGATGAAAAGGATATCCAGCTCATGGACGCCATGTGGCGCTACTTCGATGAGGAGCTATGGCCCGATCTGGCAAAATTGGAGCGAGAGATTCACGGCGAAGCGCCGGAGAAGGTTGACCCGATACCGTTTACGGTGAACGGCGTGGATGTGCGCGGCGGCTACTACCCGTTGAAATACGATGGCGAGCGCGGCGAGCGGGCGCAGAAGATCGAAGATCTGAAAGACGTGCAGGATATGATGGCCGGTGTCGCAACACGGGCGGCGACAAAGCAGGGTGCCGCCAAGGAGCGCGTGGAGCATTTCGGCGAAGCTGTGCGCACCGATCTCGGCGTGTTTACCCAGGGCATCAATGATGCGATACATGATATCGAGATGCGCCGGGCGGTGATCGATGTTTATCGCGTCATTACCAATCAGCAGTTTATCGACACGTTCAAGGGGGCAGCAGGGCGGCACGCATACAGAACACTGCTACCATGGCTGAAAGATGCGGCTGTTCCGCCTGAGCCTCCACAGGATGGCTTTGCGCGGGCAATGGCGAAGCTGCGCCACCATACTGCTATCGTAGCCATGGGGTTCAGCGTCAAGACGGCGTTTGTGAACCTGACCGGCATACTTCAATCGCTGGATGCGAACGATGTGGGGAAAGGGCGCATCATGAAATGGGTTAGCAAGCTGGCGTATAACCCGCTCGGCTGGAAGCAGCAGCAAGAGTTTATCTTTTCTCGCTCCAGCTATATGACCGACCGCGCCAACACGCTGGATCGAGATGTTCGGGAGCAGATGAATAAAATGTCTGTAGCTGGCACGCTGACGCCGAAGTCATCCACCTATTTTATCCTCATCACCATGAGCGATAAGGCAGTTGCAATCCCCACTTGGATGGCCGCCTATGAAAAGGCGATGGAAGAGAATGGCAACAACGAGCAGGAGGCCATCCGCTTCGCCGATCATATTGTGCGCACCACGCAGGGCGGCGGGCGGGACATTGATCTGTCCATGGTTCAGCGCGGTAAGCCGGGGAATCGCGAGACATTCAAAATATTTACGATGTTCTACAGCTATTTCAACACCACGCTGAATCGCAATATCCGT
>JALUYG010000260.1 GCA_027013105.1 Mariprofundus sp. | reverse complement strand
ATCTGATGCTGCCTGACCCAGAGCGACCTGATAGCGTTGTTTGGCTCGCGTCAGGTCCTGCCGGGCAATGGCAGTTGCATTCAACGCCGACGCCCGAGCGGATTGGGCAAGGTTGGCATCGAGTTGACTGGATTCGCCCAGCGCCAGTTTTCTCTCCACAGCATCACTCACTTTTTCAAGCATGGCGCTCTGCTGCCGGCGCAGTTCAAAGATATGGGCGGCGAAATAGAGCGCCACATAAGATCTGGCCGCCTTCACCATCAGTTGTTGGCGCACAAACGCCCGACTATGGCGAGCAACATCCAGCGCACTCTGCGCCGATTGCTCTCTCAGCCCGCGCTTGCCAGCTGTTTCGAGCCCCTGCGAGAGGGTGATATAGTAATCATTCGATGTTCCGCCGCCGTTAAGGCGACGGCGCTGGGGCTCCAGCGACAGTTCAGGGTTATAGGCATACGCCCCCTGTTCATCCAGATTCCCTCTGGCCGCATTAACCTGTTGCTCCGCCATTTGCAGCTCCGGATGCGCTTTGACAGCAGCATCCATCGCCGTCTGCAAGCCAACGGCATGCCCGGCAACGGCATGGATCATCAGTTGAGCGCATAACAGCGCTCCGATTATCATAAAACGTCTACGCACAGTTTCCCCCTGTGAATTGGAATAGGTAAACGGGGAAGCTGATTTTTTCCTGTCTGAACAGATCAGCGGCGACCTGTCGTACTTGTGGGGAATATTCGCAACAATCCTCGACTACGGCAGGCAGCCCGGATCGGCGCAGGCCGATCAGGTTGACTGTTCAGATTTTCAAAAATCAGCTATGCAGTAGCTTGGGAGGTTGTTCGATTAAATGGATGATCTCGGGAAGATTCAATGAGGCCAGCAGTGTGACCAATTCGATACCGGCATCCGGCTGAGCTTGATGAAAAACCGGCTGGCCCAGAAACACATGTGCAGCATGTGCTGCGCATGTATCAACCGGAGTGTTGGAATGGTTGCCTGTCTGGGACGACGATAAAGGCGACAATTCATGGTCCGGACCGATGCTCAGACTGAAACTCTGCCCGGAGGCGAGTTCAGGGGCATCAGACGCCTGGCACACGTCAATGCCCGCCCCACAGACAAACATGCCCAGTTGCAGAGAAAACACAGCAATCCATGCCAGATAACGCATGCGGCTTACATTAAAGCCGGAAGGATTTAATAGCAAGAAAACAGACAGAAAACAGACGCTTTACTGCCAACAACTCACTCGGCCTGCGCCTTCTCGTTCGCAGCATCCCTGATAATGGCCATGCCGCCCCGGATCACAATCAGGGCAATGGCGAAACCGATCAGCAAATCCGGCAGGTGCGAATCAAGCAGATAGACCAGCAGCCCGCCGAGCATCACACCGACATTGGCGATGACATCGTTTTTGGAAAAAATCCAGCTGGCGCGCATGTGAATTTCACCATGCCGATGTTTGGCAATCAGCATCAGGCACCAGACATTAGCCAATAACGCCAGCAACCCGAAACCGATCATCAGCATCGATTCCGGTTCGCTACCAAACAGAAAGCGCCGCACCACATCGGCCAGAACCCCAAGCGCCAGCAGAATTTGAAACACGCCGCTGAAATGGGCACCCCGAATTTTTATCGCCGTGCTTTTCCCCACCGCATACAGCCCGACTCCATACACCAGCGCGTCGGCCAGCATATCCACCGCATCAGAGATCAAGCCTGTGGACTGCCCCACCAGTCCGAAAACAAATTCAACGAAAAACATCAC
>JALUYG010000259.1 GCA_027013105.1 Mariprofundus sp. | reverse complement strand
GCGGTGGCTGCCGGCTTCTCCCCGGCTCAGTTGATCTACACCGGCCCCGGCAAGTCGCCGCAAGAGTTAATATGGGCTGTTCAACACAGCATCCGCACCGTGCATATCGAATCGCTGACCGAAGCGCACCGGCTGAACAAAATCGCGGCCGCCGCCGGCAAAAAACAGGATATTCTGCTGCGCATCAATGCCAATTTCGATATCCACGAGGCCCAGACCACCTTTTCGGGCGGCTCCAAGAAGTTCGGCGTCGATGAAGAGCAGCTTGATGTTGTGCTGCCGCAGATTCTGGCGCTTGAACAGCTGAATTTTCGTGGCCTGCATGTCTATGCCGCATCCGGCGTGCTCAATGTGGATGATCTGCTGAAGAATTGCGATCTGGTGTTCGGCATGGCGCAGCATATCGAGCGTGAATATGCCGGAGCTGTCTGCGACACCATCGATTTCGGCGGCGGCTTCGGCGTCGATTATCTCGAAAGCGGCCATGATTTCGATCCGCAGGCCTATGCCGACGGGTTGCGCCGGCTGATCGATCGATACGGTTTTGAAGGGCGCACCTTCTTTCTTGAACTCGGGCGCTATCTGGCCGCCGATTCCGGCTGGTTCTGTAGCGAAATTCTCGATATCAAGCTTTCGCGCGGCAAAAAGCAGGTGATCTGCGCCGGCGGCATCAACCATTTCCGCCGCCCGGCGGCGCTGGCCATCAACCATCCGCTGGCGATTGTGCGCATGCACAGGGATAAACTGTTCGAGGCGCAGCTGTCGGTGCGCCATGAGTCGGTCTATTTCGGCGGCCCGCTCTGCACCGGTGCGGATAAACTGGCCAACGATGTGATGGTTGAGGCCGCCGATGTTGGCGATATTGCAGTGTTCGGTCTGGCCGGCGCCTACGGGCTGAGCATGTCCAACCTCGAATTCCTCAGCCATGAACGGCCGGACGAGATTGTACTGGGCTGAACCTTTTCGTGCTGGATTGTTTCCGCTTTGTGATAATGATTCCATAGCATGGGTGAAAAAATCTCTGTGGGTTAAGTGATTATTTCAGCTAAATAAAGCTGGCCACGAATGAACACAAATTGAATGCCGATGTGCAGAATATAGGGTTAAGGTTTTAATCTGTGTTCATTCGTGAAATCAGTGGCTAGGATTAGATTTTGAATTTTGGTTGCGGCTACGCTGGGTTAGGAGAGTATAAATGAATCATTTACAGAAAACGATTGAGAGCGCCTGGGAGACCCGAAGCGAATGGGATTTTCGTTCGGCCAGCGCCGAAATTCGCGACGGGGTGGAGCATACCATTCAACTGCTCGATGACGGCGGCGTACGGGTGGCGGAAAAAGATAGCGTCGGCAACTGGGTGACGCGGGAGTGGCTGAAAAAAGCCGTGCTGCTCTATTTCAAGCTGCATGATAACCAGGTGATCAGCGCCGGCGATACCAACTATTATGATAAAGTGCCGCAAAAATTCGCCAACTGGGGCGAGGATATGTTCCGCAAGGGCGGCATGCGCGTGGTGCCGCCGGCCACCGTGCGCAAAGGCGCCTTTATTGCACCGAAAGTGGTGCTGATGCCGTCGTATGTGAATATCGGCGCTTATGTCGATGAGGGGACGATGGTCGATACCTGGAGCACCGTCGGCTCCTGCGCCCAGATCGGCAAGAATGTTCACCTCTCCGGCGGCGTCGGCATCGGCGGCGTACTGGAGCCGTTGCAGGCCACGCCGACCATTATCGAGGACAACTGCTTTATCGGCGCACGTTCGGAAATC
>JALUYG010000258.1 GCA_027013105.1 Mariprofundus sp. | reverse complement strand
TCTGGCCGGTTCATCGGTGCCCTCGATATAGAGCTTGCGGAAGCCGGCGAAGGCCAGCGTCGAGCCGGTGGCGCGCAGCGTCAGATCGCCGCCATCGAGATCCGCCCGCACCTTATCGAGAATGGCCGCAGCCATCTGCGAGGCCAGCGCCCGTTTCCAGATCAACTGATACAATTTGAAGCCGTCGGCATCGAGCACCGACTTCAGGCTCTCCGGCGTGCGCGTAATCGCGGTCGGGCGAATCGCTTCATGCGCCTCCTGCGCATTTTTGCTTTTGGTTTTAAAATGGCGCGGCTTTTCAGGCAGATATTTGCTGCCGTAAGTGCTGATGATATGCACCCGCATCTCGTCAATGGCATCCTCGGAGATATTCAGCGAATCGGTTCGCATATAGGTGATCAAACCGACAGGTTCGCCGTCCACTTCAATGCCTTCATACAGTTTTTGCGCCACCTGCATGGTTTTTCTGGCCGTAAAGCCCAGTTTGCGCGATGCGTCCATCTGTAACGTGGTGGTAATAAACGGCGGCGCGGGCTGCTGCCGGCTCTGTTTCTTCTGGACATCGGCGACATGAAACACGCCCTTTTCCACCCGCCGCGCCATCACTTTGGCATTGACGCCGTCGGTGATAGAAAATTTCGTCAGCGCCTTGCCATCGACGGCCTGCAGCTGGGCCTGAAATTCCTCCCGCCCGGCGGCGCAGGTCGCTTCAATGGTCCAGAACTCTTTGGGCTGAAATTCGCGGATATGTTGCTCGCGCTCGCAGATCAGCCGCAACGCCACCGACTGCACACGTCCGGCCGATAAGCCGCTGCGAATCTTGCGCCACAGCAGCGGCGAGAGGGTGAAACCGACCAGATAATCCAGCGCGCTGCGCGCCTGCTGGGCGTCGACCAGCTGCATATCCACTTCGCCGGGATGCTCAACCGCTTCGGTGATCGCTTTCTTGGTGATCTCATTAAAGGTGATGCGCTGAATCTGTTTGCCGTCGAGCGAGCCGCGGGCGCGCAGCACCTCGGCCACATGCCAGGCAATGGCCTCGCCCTCGCGATCCAGATCGCTGGCCAGAATCAGGGTGTCGGCCCGTTTCATCGCTTTATCAATAGCGTCGATGCGTTTCTTCTTGTCTTCAATCAGCTGATATTTGATGGCGAAATCGTGCTCAGGATCGACCGAGCCGTCTTTTTTGGGAAAGGCGCGCACATGGCCGTAACTGGCCAGCACCTTATAGCCTCTGCCCAGATATTTTTCGATGGTTTTTGCTTTGGCGGGAGACTCCACCACGACAACTGCGCTCATATTCGATGCAACTCCACATGGTCGGCGGGCTCGGATCAGGGGGGTGATGCAGCAACCACGCAGGCCAGTAAATAGCGGCTGCCGGGCAGTCGTTCGATAACGCCCTGCAGCTCAAGGCGCAGCAAGATGGGCGAAAGCTCAGGCACGGTCAAGCCGCAAGATTCCGCCAGATGATCCAGATGCATGCTGCCGCCGGCCAGCGCCTGCAACAATTTCGCCTCCTTCGCATCGGCCGGGCAGTAGCTTTTTTCACTGTGATGTCGGCCTGTTGCCGCCGCCATCCAGCCCATGGCTTGCAATAGCTCATCGGCGTTTTCAGCCAGCGTCGCGCCTTCACGAATCAACTGATGGCAACCGGCATGATTGCCGCCAAGCACCGAGCCCGGCACGGCAAACACCTCGCGCCCGTAATCCGCAGCCTGACGGGCCGTAATCAGCGAACCGGAGCGCACATCCGCTTCCATCACCAGTGTGGCATG
>JALUYG010000257.1 GCA_027013105.1 Mariprofundus sp. | reverse complement strand
CATAATACCCGGCAAACGCTGCGCCAGCATGCTTTTTCCCACACCTGGAGATCCAGTCATCAGCAGGTGATGCGCGCCGCTGGCGGCAATTTCCAGCACCCGCCGAGCCTGTTGCTGGCCGCGGATATCCGCCATATCGAGCAGCTTCTCTGGTCTGGTATCTGCCCGGCTATTCGATTCCGCTACATCAAGCGGCTGGCTGCCGCTCAAATGGCGCGTCACGGCCAGCAGATGCACGGCCGGATAGACATGCACACCCTGCACGGCGGCAGCTTCGGCGGCGTTATCCACCGGCGTGATGATATCCCTGAAACCGTTGGCGCGCGCAAACAGCACCAGCGGCAATACGCCGTTCACCGCATTCAACCGCCCGTCCAGCGCCAGCTCACCAATCAGGAACGGCGGCTTTGAATCGACATCCACACCCTCTTCAGTCGATAAACGCAGCTGTTTTTCACTGTTTCGCGCCTCGCCGGCCGATTTCACATCAATCTGACCGGACGCCATAAGCAGCCCGATCGCAATGGGCAGATCAAAATGCGAACCGTCCTTACGTTTATCGGCCGGTGCCAGATTGACCGTGATACGCCTGAGCGGAAATTCAAAACCGGAATTAACCACCGCCGCCCGCACCCGATCCCGGGCTTCTCGCACCGCCGCTTCGCCAAGCCCCACCAGCGTCCAGCAAGGCAGACCTTTGGAAAGGTCTACCTCAACATCAACCGCTTCGGCATCAAGGCCGCGCAGCGAGGCGCTACTTAATCTGGCTAACATACGATGAATTGTAGACCATAATCAGCGTTATAACAGAAAAAAAGGAACGCTGGATACAGCGTTCCTTTTCATCACAATTCAATTCATGTTAAATCTCCGGGCTGAGCCACTCCGGCACATCATATAGCACCCCGTTGATCGATGTCCGGGTCACAGCTGCGCTATCATCAAACATCTCATCTGTTTTATTCAACTTCCGCATATCACTCTCCTTCTGATTTTATGTGAGTTCGTTTCAATTTTATCGACAAAATGCATCTGTTTGATGCAGACGCCGCGCAATGCAGGATCAAATACCCACCTGGAATGATGCATAAAAACACTGACTGGCCGTATCTTCGCAGGAGTACGCTCCGGCAAATTCGTTGCCGGAAATCTGGCAGTTGGCGGACAGAGCCTGCATCTCTTTTTCATGCCGACGTTTATTGGCCGCAATTTTGTTCATCATCGTATCCAGAATGCTCATAATATCCTCCTTGATGAGATCGAATCACATCGTGTGATTGCTCATAGGCCGAATAATAAAGAGAAAGAAACGATCGTATGTGAGTCACATCACAAGAGGAAAAATCAATGCGCCGGGCTTATTTGCCACGGATTTTTTCTGCGATCGCCCGGCTCAATGTTTCCACGTCCAGAGGTTTGTTGAGCATCTGTTTGCCATCAGGCATCAGTTCACAGGTCAGATCATGGTCACGGTCGTATCCGCTCACAAAGATAATCGCGGCATGAGGATCCAGCGCCCAAATCTTCTGCGCAGCCGCCACGCCGCCGAGCTCCGGCATCACGACATCCATTAACGTCAAGGCGACACTGTCGCCCATCTGCTCATACATCCGCACAGCTTGCACGCCATTGCAAGCGGTAAGGACTTCATAACCCAACTCCCGCAACAGATCTGCATTGCTAGTCAATAGTTCACTATCATCATCGACCAGCAGAATGCTCTCGCCATTTCCCCGAATCACCCCGCTGGAGTGCTGCTCATCCATGCGGTCGCCTGAATCGCAC
>JALUYG010000256.1 GCA_027013105.1 Mariprofundus sp. | reverse complement strand
ATCCAGCTTGGCGCTGGCAATGCCCTCGGCCTGCCAGTCGATACCCTTGAATGAGCAGGCCCAGCGGCAATCCACAGCACAGGGAAAGCGGCGCTCCACCATCTTGCGATCAAAGCCGGCATTGTGGGCAATCACCAGATCGGCCCTGTCCAGCCAGCGATTGATCAGATCATCGTCCAGCCTTTGCCCCTGCACCATTGCATCATCAATACCGGTCAGCGTTTTCACCACATCGCTGATCGGTTCACCGGGATCTTCAAATCCATCATAGCGATGCAATACATCATAAACTTCACCACTTTGAGCATCATAACGGCAGACCACGAAACCCAGCTCAATGATCTTGTCCGCAGCCGTATCCAGGCCGGTGGTTTCAACGTCCAACACCATAGCCAGACGCGCTGTTTCCGGCTCTCTTGAGCGGTAGGCATCCACCGGCTTGAGACGCGATAGCACCCGATAGTTCTCCGATGCCTCCAGCAGCTTAAACGCCTGCAGTTCATACATTTGACATTGTTCATTCATTTGAAAAACTCCCTCTGTTGTTTCTGTCTATCGTTACACTGCAAACCGCATCGCGGATAAGCCAGCAAGCTGAAATTGTCACCTTTACCGATTCCAGGAACCATAAAGGTGACAATTTCACGTCAGGCTACACGCCTACAGCTTCAACACTCCCGCTGCACTGCCGCCGCCCGAGCCTGCAGCTTCCAGGGTAACCTTTTCATTGGCGATCATCATCTGCTCGAACACATCGAACTGGTGGTAGCCCTTGCGGATGGCCTGATCCTGTAGTGACTGCGCCTGTTCGAACAGCTCAGTGGCGGCGTTGACCGCATCGATATTGCCGCCATGCATCGACTCCAATGACGCTTTCATACGCTCAAGCTGGCCGCCGGCCATGATTTCATCACTCATTTGCTTATCAGTTTTACATTTCATTTCTCTCTCCTTGTTCCTATGGGCTGCAGCATCCGAAGATGCCACCGCTATACCTTTACCAGATAAAGTTTACCAGATAAAGCCTATCGGCTTTTTCTGTGACTGATTATCGGCTTGCTCAGGCAGGTCACCAACCTGAACCGAAATCCTGCGCTTCGACTTTCCACCGGCACGTATCAGCGCATTGCTGAGTGCATCCTCAAGCCTGCGCTTCACCTGCCGAATCGAAACGCCATCATGGGCTGCCAACTTATTGATCACAGCCTTTGACAAATTCGGCGCCAATATCCTGGTCAGAAGTTTCTCGTCCCTGGTTTCGGCATAAATATTCGGAATCATCTGCTTTAACTCCTGACGGTTCGGTGCCCTGACCTCAAGCACCACAAAGCGATCCCTGATAGCCGGATCCAGCAAGGCGGCATTGTTGCTGGTGGCAAACCAGTTGATCATGCTGGCATCGACAGGCACATCGATGAATTCATCACAAAAACGCCTGGCATTGTTCTTTTCCAGCAGGCCAAACAGAGAACCGGGCATATTGCTTTTCTCATCCGTGCCGGCCTTCTCAACCTCATCAAGCAGGATAATCGGATTCGGGCAGCATTGTTCGACTATAATTTCATGCAGCTTTCCCGGCTTTCCAGTTCCCCAACCACGCGATAAGCCAACCAGATCAAATCCATTGCTGGCCGCTGCACACGATATGGATGAGAAGCATGTCCCCAGCATCTCACTGAGCTTCATCAAATAGGAGCTCTTGCCCACGCCTGCCGGACCATTCAGCAACAGATTGACACCGAAAGAGAGCGTTGGCCTCTCCTGCACCGAAGCCACAACCATCTGC
>JALUYG010000255.1 GCA_027013105.1 Mariprofundus sp. | reverse complement strand
TGTCGATGGCGAAGTTCGCGACGAAATCGACGGCATTGTGCTGCGCGACCGGCGGGTGCTGGCTGAAGACGGCATGATCTCCGCCACCATCCTGCTCAGCCAGCATGAGGGCAAGCTGCTGGATGCACCCGAACTGGCAGCGCGCGGCGTGCTGCACGAGTCGGTCAGCGATGACGTACTGGCCAGAGCGGCTGCTGCACTGCAGCAGTTTCTCGAAAACATGGACCGTGAACTGCTGGCCGATATCGATGCAACCGGTGAAGAGGTGCGGCTGTTCCTGCGGCGCTGGTGTAGAAAACATATCGGTCGCAGGCCGATGGTGGTACCCGTGGTGCTGGCGGTATAACGATGGAAGTGCGCATGCTTGTACGGGAGTCGGCGGCGCTGTTAATCGGCGGCGTGGCGATGATGCTGATGCTGGCGCTGTTCAGTTTTACCACCTCCGACCCCTCCCTCAATCATGAAACCAGTGCGGCGGTGATGAACCTGGCCGGCATTGTCGGCGCCTATGCGGCCGATTTTTTCTATCAGCTATTCGGCTATGCCGGCTGGTTGTGGCTGCTGCTGCTAAGCGCGCTGGCGGTGCGCATGGCGTGGGGAAAATCCCCCTATCTGGGCGGCTGGACTTCGCTGTTCTGGTTGCCGGTGGTGCTGGCGACGGCGGCGATCTGCCATGCCCATATCGCTTCCGGATCGGCTCTGGATCTGTTGGCGTTGCCGGCAGGCGCAGGCGGCGCGCTCGGCGCCATGCTGGCGCAGACGCTATCTGCCGGGCTGGGCGATATTGGCCGCGATCTACTGCTGATCACCCTGCTGCTGAGTTCGCTGGTGGCGGCATCGCACTGGTCGCTGCTGAAATTGTTGCGCACAACCTATGGCTGGTTGCGGCTCGCGACCAACTGGATTGGCGGTATCATTGGTCAGGTTTTGTCCAAAGCTGCAGATCGCAAAGATCGTATTGAGGCACGCGAAACGCGGCAACAGACGCGCAAAAAACGCCCGGTCCATATCGCCGAATCCGAACCCGATGTGAGCAAGCCGGCCAGGGTGAGCGTGTCGCGCCGGGCCAAACAGGAGCAGCAGACCGAGCTGGCATTCAAGGAGCCGGCCGGTTCCGGCTACAAGTTGCCGTCGCTGAATATTTTTAATCGCGGCAAAGGCGGCAAACGCGAACACAATCCGGCGGCGCTGCAGGCGATTGCGCGCATGCTGGAGAAGAAACTGCTCGATTATCGGGTTGAGGGCCAGGTGATTGCGGTGCACCCCGGCCCCGTGGTGACCCAGTTTGAACTCGAACCGGCCCCCGGCACCAAGATCAATCGAATCATCGCCCTGCAGGATGATCTGGCCCGCTCGATGGCGGCGATCAGCGTGCGCGTGGCCGGGAATATTCCCGGCAAGAATGTGATCGGCATCGAGATTCCCAATGAGGAACGTGAGATGGTGCTGCTGCATCAGGTGCTCTCCAGCCGCGAGTTTTCCAATAAGCGTCTGAGTCTGCCGCTGGCGCTGGGGGTGGATATTTCCGGCAAGCCGGTGGTGGCGGATCTGGCCAAAATGCCGCACCTGCTGGTCGCAGGCACCACCGGTTCCGGTAAGTCTGTGGCGGTGAATACCATGATCTGCTCGATTCTGATGACCCGATCGCCACAGGATTTACGACTGATTCTGGTTGATCCGAAGATGCTCGAACTGTCGATGTACGATGATATTCCGCATCTGCTGGTGCCGGTGGTGACCAACCCGCACAAGGCGGCCAAGGCGCTGAACTGGGCGGTGTATGAGATGGAGCGCCGTTATCAGCTGATGAGCGAAGCCAAAGTGCGTAATCTGGAAGGCTACAACAAGGCGGTGCGCAATAAGGGGGACAATAAGGGGGACAGTTTACTTTCTTCGGAACGAAACAGTGAAACTGTCCCCCCTATTGCCGAACGGTTGCCGCAGATCGTGATCATCATCGATGAACTGGCCGATCTGATGATGGTGGCCGGTAAAGAGGTGGAGCAGGCCATCTGCCGCATCGCCCAGAAAGCCCGAGCCGCCGGCCTGCATCTGATTCTGGCCACCCAGCGCCCCAGCGTCGATGTCATCACCGGCCTGATCAAGGCCAACCTGCCCAGCCGGCTCTCATTCCAGGTCTCATCCAAAATCGATTCGCGCACCATCCTCGATCAGATGGGAGCGGAGCAGTTGCTGGGCATGGGCGACAGTCTGTTTTTAAGCGGCGGCCGCGATCTGAACCGGGTGCATTGCGCCTTTGTCTCGGATGCCGAAGTGATTGAACTGGTCGATCACCTGAAGGAACAGGGTGAACCCGATTATCGCGAGGAGGTGTTTGAAACGCCGAGCGACGCCGACGCCGGCGCAGCGTCTGGCGGCGGCAGCGAACATGACGAGAAATATGATGAGGCGGTCGCCATGGTGATTGAAAAGGGCAAGTGCTCGGTGTCGATGGTGCAGCGTTACCTGCGTATCGGTTATAACCGGGCCAGCCGAATCGTTGAGCAGATGGAGCAGGATGGACTGGTCAGCGCGCCGGGTTCCGGCGGTATTCGCAAGGTGATGGCGCGCTCCGAACAGGATGGCGGCGGAGTGATCGAATGATACGGCGATTTTCTACAATATTACGAATCGCTCTGGCGGGCGCTGTGGTCATGCTGTTCGCAGCTCAGGCATCGGCGGCGAAGGTGAAACAGGAGTGGGATCTGGACGGTTTTCAACACCGTCAGGGCGATTTTTTTACACAGAGCATCCATCGATTGTCGCACCTGCCCGGCTTCTCCTGTCAGTTTGATCAGCTCATGGCCTTTAGCGATGGCGGCGGACAGCACTATTCGGGCAGGCTGGCCATATTAAAACCCGGCCGTTTTCGCTGGCAATATGAGAAGCCGTACGCGCAGCTCTATATCGGCAATCATCAGTCGGTCTGGCACTATGAACCGGATTTGATGCAGGCGGAGCATCTTGGCAGCCTTGAATCGGTCGATCCGGCGGTGATGCGGTTGCTCAACGGAGAGCTCAAGGTGTCGGAAATCAAAGTCTTGAAGCAGGAATATGACAGCACGCTGGAGATCCGGCGCTTTCAGGTCTCCATGCAGAAGTCGCCCAAAGTGTGGCTGGGTTTTTCAAAATATGGCGATCTGGTCTATATCGAACGGCAGGATATGCTCGGCAACAGCAACCGCATACGCCTCTCCAAATGCTCCTACATTGCGCCGGCGAAAAAACTATTTAGCTTCACGCCGCCGGCGGATGTCGATGTGCTGGATTTGCGGTAACGGTTCAGCAAACCTGCGGCGATCTGGACAGTTGTAGAGGTGCTGCAAGTCCCTTTGCGTAAATAATAACCGGGAACAGGGAATACCATGAAACGAATTTTAATGATGATGGCTGCCATGCTGGCCGGATTGACACAGGCCCAGGCCGGCGGTTTTGAACAACCCAACCAGTCCGCCAGCGCCGCCGGCGTCGCCAACGCCTTTGTCGCCACGGCCAACGACGCCTCCGCACTGATCTACAATCCGGCCGGTATCGCCTGGCAATCCGGGGTTTCTATCATGGCCAGCGCCAGACTGGATTATCGCGATTCATCCGTAATTACTCCACTGCGCAATGCGCCCAATAACGGTACGGAGCCGTTCACCGGCTCGATCTACGCCAGCTGGACGCCGCTCGATAGCCATATTGCCGCCGGCTTCGGATTCTCTCCCCTGTATATTGCCAACAACGACTGGGCCGCCGCCTTTCCGACAGCAGGCGGCATCACCAAACTCACCGTGGATCACAGCACCTTCGATTTTGTCTACGCCCTGAACAGTGATCTGGCCGTTGGCGGCGGCGCCGACTGGTATATTACCCGCGCCACCCTGTCGCAGGGCGCGTCCACGTTTAAGGGCAACGACTTCGGCGCCTTCGGAGGGCACGCCTCGCTGATGTGGAAACCGCTGCCGGCCTGGTCGGTCGGGGCGATGTTTCGCTCCGGCGCCAGAGTGAGCATGTCCGGCCAGACCAATGATTCCCTCTCATTCAAATTGCCCGATTATGTCAGCGCTGGCATTGCCCGCGATTTTGCCGATGTCTGGCATCTGGAGGTGGACGCCAAGTGGACGCGCTGGTCGGCATTGAAAGATATGAATGTGGTCACCGGAGGCGTGATCACGCAGTCCAACACCATGAACCTGCGCGATACCGTCAGCGTGATGACCGGGCTGACCTGGACATGGCGTGAGAATTCGCAGCTACGCATCGGTTACGCCTATGATCAGGGGGCCAATCGCAGCCTCAACTTTAATCCGGTCATTGCCGACCAGGATAGTCATCGCATCAGCATCGGCGGCGGCGGCGACATAGCCAATATGCATATGGATCTGGCCTATCAGTATATTCTCTATCGCGACAAAACGGCCACCGGCGCCCATGCCGGCCGCTATCGCGATCGCCGGCAGAGCGTCATGTTCTCTGTCTCCAAAACATTCGAATAGCGATCTGTGTTAACATGAAACAAACAACGCGGTTGCATGGATGTTTTCCACCCTGTGATATGTTTCATTTCACGGAGTGGGAAATGTCCATGTGCGTTAGTGAGTAGTCGCTAGCATGACGGCACGACAGGCGAGCTTGCCGGGCGCTCTGACGGCGGATGTCGCCGAACCGCTGGCCAGCCGCATGCGCCCGCGTCGGTTGCAGGATATCGCCGGTCAGCAGGAGCTGACCCGGCCCGGTTCGTGGTTTGCCAGCATGATTGATGAGGGGCGCTGCTGTTCATGTCTGTTCTGGGGGCCGCCGGGGGTGGGCAAAACAACGCTGGCGACGCTCATGGCTGAAGCGGCATCGCTGCCGTTTTCCCACCTCTCCGCCGTCTCCGCCGGCAAAGCCGAGATTCAGGCCGTGGTGAAACAGGCGCGCAGCGAAGGGCGCACATGGCTGCTGTTTCTGGATGAAATCCACCGTTTTAACAAAGCCCAGCAGGATGTATTGCTGCCCTACATCGAAGACGGCACCCTGGTGCTGGTTGGCGCAACCACCGAAAACCCGTCATTTTCACTGAATAACGCCCTGCTGTCGCGCTGTCGCGTGATTGTGCTCAAGGCGCTTGAGACAGATGACATCGCAACTATTCTGAGCCGTGCCTGTCAATACCTGCAACAGCGCTCGCCGCTTTTTGGCGTCGATGAGGATGCCCTGAAGGCATTGGCGGCGCAGGCCGATGGCGATGCGCGCTACGCTCTGAACACGCTGGAAGCGCTGTTTGAGGCCGATGCGCAGTGCTGCTGGAATAAGGCGAATACGGCGGCGCAGTGTTTGCAACGGGCGGCGCGATACGACCGCGATGGCGACGCCCACTACGATCTGATTTCGGCGCTGCATAAATGCGTCCGCGATTCCGATGCCGATGCAGCCGCGTACTGGCTGGCGCGCATGCTGGAGGCTGGCGAGCAGCCGCTCTATATTGCCCGGCGTCTGATCAGGATGGCCACTGAGGATATCGGCCTGGCCGATCCGAAAGCGCTGGATGTGGCGCTGGCGGCGCACCGGATGTTTGAAATTCTCGGCTCGCCTGAAGGTGAGCAGGGGCTGTTTGAAGCAGTGATCTATCTGGCTCTGGCCGCCAAAAGCAACGCCGCCTACATGGCTGAGAAAGCGGCGCGCAAACTGGCCCGGCAGACGCAACACGGGGAGGTGCCGATGCATCTGCGCAATGCGCCGACCCGGCTAATGAAGCAGGTTGGCTACGGCGAAGGCTATCAATACGCCCACAACAGCAGGGATGCGGTGGTAATCCAGCAACACGTTCCCGACGGCGTCGATGTAGCGGGATTATACAGCCCCAGCGGTCGCGGTTTTGAGCGCTCGCTGCAGGAGCGCATCACATGGTTGCAGGAGCGAAAAATGGCAGCGAAGCGCAGATCATGATCAGGCAACTAACAGCAGTAGCGGCCGGCGGCGCGGCCGGCGCCGTGATGCGCTGGCTGGTGGCCTCCGGAGTGCAGAAACTGGCCGGCGGCGTCTTTCCATGGGGCACCTTTGCAGTCAATGCGCTGGGCAGTTTTCTGCTCGGGTTTCTGTTTGTCTGGCTGATTGAACGCTCCACCGCCGGCGAACTGTTCAGGCTGGCTGTCACCGTCGGCTTTATGGGCGCCTTCACCACCTTCTCCACCTACTCGCTCGAATCGGTGCGGTTGTTGCAGGAGGGGGCGTTTTCCATGGCCTTCGGCAATGTGGCCGGACAGGTTGCCACCTGCCTGATCCTCACCTGGCTGGGCGTGCAACTCGCCCGAGTGATTTAATCCGCACGTTTTTGATCCGCATTTCTGTTCTGCCGCATGATTGACCGATGCCATGCATACTCAGCCCCCCGATCACCCGAAACAGCTGCGCATCGCAAATTCGGGCTGCACCTCGCCGAGGCAAACTGAAATGCCATTGGCTGCCATGCACGATACCGGCTTTCATCACGTCGCCGATCAACATGCAACCATTCTGATTCTGGGCTCGATGCCGGGCAAAAAATCGCTCGCCGCCGATCAATATTACGCTCACCCGCAAAATGCATTCTGGCCCATCATGGCGGAGCTGTTCGACTTTGGCACCGATGCGGACTATGAAACCCGCCTGGCGCAGCTGCGCGCCAAGCATGTGGCGCTGTGGGATGTGGCACACCAGTGCATCCGTCCCGGCAGTCTGGATTCCGCCATCGACATGAGATCAGTCGTCGCCAACGATTTCGCCTCTTTTTTCAAAACCCACCCGCATATTCAGGCCCTCTTTTTCAATGGCAGAAAAGCCGAAGCGTTGTATCGCCGGCTGGCGTGGCCGACACTGCCGGAACCATATCAGCGTATCGCGCAACACCCCCTCCCCTCCACCAGCCCGGCCAACGCCGGCATGACCCGCGCCCAAAAACTGGCGGCATGGGGTATCATTCTTAAACACATGGCTGGAGATTGCAGCAGGAACTGACACAACCACTTGCATGATTTGACAAATGTGGTTTATCTGGCGGAAACGAGAGCACTTGCCGCCCTGGAAATCATCGCACACGTTGATCGAAGATCACATCATTTTTTGGTTTTCCTTTGCGTCTTTGCGGCTTTGCGAGATATTGCCTTTCAAGCCCAAAATCAGAACCGACTCTCGCCAAGGCGCAAAGGCGCCAAGAAAGACAAACCCATTCATTACTACTTTTCTCTTTGCGCCCCGGCGCGAGCCTGCTTGTCATGCGATTGAACTGACGGGTTGAAATACGCACATTCAATCCCTATCTATCCGGTTCAGTAGAACTTCAATGATTCAGGACAGGAGAACCCATGACTGCAACAGCCACCAAAGAGACCCATGCATTTCAGACCGAGGTAAAGCAACTGCTGGATCTGATGATCCACTCGCTCTATTCCAACAAGGAGATCTTCCTGCGTGAACTGATCTCCAACGCCTCCGATGCGGCCGATAAGCTGCGCTTTGAAGCGACGACGGACGACGCCCTGTTCGAGGGCGATTCGGATCTGCATGTCTTTATCGATGTCAATAAAGAAGCCCGCACCATTACTATTCGCGACAACGGCATCGGCATGAGCCGCGATGAGGTGATCGACAACATCGGCACCATCGCCCGCTCAGGCACCAAAGAATTTTTCGGCCAGCTCTCCGGCGATCAGGAGAAAGACGCCCACCTGATCGGCCAGTTCGGGGTCGGCTTTTACTCCGCCTTTCTGGTCGCCGACAAGGTGACCCTGACCACCCGCCGCGCCGGGCTGGAAAAGGAGCACGGCGTGCGCTGGGAATCCGCCGGCGACGGAGAATATGCGCTGGAGACGATCGAACGCGAAAATCGCGGCACCGAAATCACCCTGCACCTGCGCGAGGAGGCCGATGAATTTCTCGATGCGTGGCGTCTGAAATCGATCATCCACAAATATGCCGATCATATCCCCTTCCCGATCCGCATGATGGGCACGCCGACGCCGGCCGCCGAGGGCGAGGAAGAAAAACCGGCTGAAATCGAAACCGTCAATCAGGCCTCCGCTCTGTGGACGCGTCCGAAATCGGAACTGACCGATGAGGAGTACAATAATTTCTATAAGCATATCGGCCACGATTTCGAAGATCCGCTGGCCCGCCTGCATCAGAAGCTGGAAGGCAAATACGAATATACGCTGCTGCTCTACATCCCCAAACGCGCCCCGTTCGATCTCTGGCAGGCCGAAGCCAAACACGGCGTCAAGCTCTATGTGCGCCGCGTCTTCATCATGGAGGCGACGGAAGATCTGTTGCCGCGCTACCTGCGCTTTGTACGCGGCGTCATGGATACCAACGATCTGCCGCTGAACGTATCGCGTGAAATCCTGCAGCAGAGCCCGGCCATGGAGGCGATGAAGAAAGGCGCCACCAAGCGCGTGTTGGGGCTGCTCGAAGAGATGGCCAAACAGGCCGGCGAAGCCGGTGACGATGACACCATCAACACCGACTATGCAGATTTCTGGGCCCAGTTCGGCAACTGCCTGAAGGAGGGCGTGATTGAGGACTTCGCCAACCGCGAACGCATTGCCAAACTGTTGCGCTTCTCCAGCACCGAATCCGACGCCCAGAGCGTGTCGCTGACTGACTATGTCGAGCGTATGAAAGAGGGTCAGGACACCATCTACTTCATTACCGCTGAATCGCTGGCTGCGGCCAAGCACAGTCCGCATTTGGAGGTGTTCCGCAAGAAGGGCATCGAAGTGCTGCTGCTCTCCGACCGCATTGACGAATGGCTCACATCGCACCTGACCGAATTCGACGGCAAGAAATTGCAGTCCATCGCCAAGGGCGAGCTCGATCTCTCCGGCATTGGAGAAAACGCCGAAGAGGAGAAGAAAGCGCAGGAAGAGAAGGCCAAAGCCGCCGAGCCGGCGGTGAAAAAGATTAAGGATTCGCTGGGCGACAAGGTGAAGGATGTGCGCGTCACCGATCGCCTGACCGAATCGCCAGCCTGCCTGGTCTCCGATCAGTTTGATATGAGTTCCAATATGGAGCGCATCCTCAAACAGGCCGGTCAGGATGTGCCGGAGGTCAAGCCGATCCTGGAGATCAATCCGGATCATGAACTGGTGCAGCGGTTGGCCAAAATGCGCTCCAAAGAGAAAATCAGCGATTTTGCCAGCATCCTGTTCGATCAGGCCATTCTGGCCGAAGGCGCGCTGCCGGAAGACCCGGCCGGCTTTGTCCGCAAAGTCAATGCCCTGCTGGTTCAGTAAATTGTGAGGCAATACATTGATGACTGCTTGCGCAGTCATCAATGCTTATCCCCCTCCCCTGCCGACAGGCCGTGATTCTTTCACGGCCTGTTTTTTTGCGTGGACGACTGCCGGCGGCGGCATGCGCCATTGCCGATGATTGTGCTATCTTTCGCAGCCTGACGCGCATGGATTTTATCCACCCTGAGGTATGGAACATTATCACAGGGTGGAAAAAACCAATGCAAGCGCGTTGTTTGTTTCATGTTAATAATACCAAATGAGATAGGATCACCATGCGAATCATTTTTATGGCGCTGGCCCTGTGGCTATGCCTGCTGCTTTCCTCCATGGCGGAAGCGTCGACAGCGAAAACAGCGATACCGGATACATGGATACAATCCGGCTGGCAACAGATTGCCTCGGGCCATCGGCAACAGGCGCTTGCACTCTGGCAGCAGGGCGTCAACCGACTGCCCGACCGACGGCTGCTGGCCTCTATCGGCGTTTATGCCCACTTTCCCTATGCGCTTGAGCAGCTCAAGCAGGTCGGCCTCGCAAATGACGCATTCATTATTCGCCGCCAGCAGGGCGAAAGAGTGCTTTATTATGTTTTGAGCGCGCGCCAGACGCCGGCGTCACGCAACCGGCGCCAGCGCCTGTTAAGCGATCTGAAACAGGCAGCCGGCATCACCGGCATTCTGCTCGCCGTCGAAGCCGGCAAACTCAAGACCGCCGCGGCAACGCCGCATGTCGCAACGCCAGCCCCTGTTCGGAAAGCGATGCAACCGATAGCATCCATCACGGCGATGCCTGCCAGCAGCTTTTCGATCAACCGCTTTGAAATCAGCGGCAATCGCCGCATCTCCACCGATGCAATCCTGATCAACCTGAGCGACTTCTACGGCCCCGGCAAAAAACATTCAGACCTGACATCTGTCCGCAATCAGATTTTAGAGCTCTATCACAGCGCCGGCATTGCCGGCGTTCACATCGCCATGCCGCAACTGGTCAACAACGATACGGTTCGGATACGCATCAAAGAGAAAGCGGAGAAATCAGGCCGGTGAAACGACGCCAGCAGCACTGATCAGTTCACTCCATCATTCTGTTGTTTGTTTCATATTAACATCTGAACAAGCGTCCCGTTGGCTTCGGGCATGGGATAATCATTGAGCTGGTCACTGCGAACCCAGAGGTGGGTGGATTCCGTCTGCAAGGCGTTTGTATCACGGCACTGGCAGCGA
>JALUYG010000254.1 GCA_027013105.1 Mariprofundus sp. | reverse complement strand
AGCCGATGATGCGTAAAGGCGGTAAGCTGGTCGAAGTATCATGGGATGAAGCTGAAAACACGTTGAAAAAAGCTATGGGCCGGAAGAACGCCAGGCTGGCATGGCTGAATGGCGCCGCCAGTGGGCACCATGGCGCGCTGATCTCAACTTATCTTGAAACTATCGGCTCAAAAAACCATTTCGTGTTTGACACGCTGCCGCCGGCAGTCGGGCATGCGGCCAATGAGGAGATGTTCTCCTATGCCATGCCTAAGCTTGATTTTGATAAGGCGCAGTTAATTGTTTCATTCGGCGCAGACTTTCTGGGAACCTGGATGTCGCCGGTGCAGTTCGCTACGCAGTATGCCAACTTCCGCAGCGCTCCGCGCGGTACGCTAGTGCAGATTGAGCCCAAGATGACGCTGACCGGCGCCAATGCAGATCGCTGGCTGCCGATCAAACCGGGCACCGAAGGCAATCTGGCGCTGGCCCTGGCCTCCTTGCTGGCTGAGGATGCCGAGTATGCCGGCCGTGTTCCTGCAGATGTGTTGGCGTCGTTAAAAGATGTCGATGTTGAGGCTGTGGCGAAAATCACGGATATTAGTGTTGAACGGATTCATAAACTTCATCATATGCTGACCAGTCATAGTCCCAGTCTGGTGCTGTCTGGCCCCAGCGCCGAAGGTTTTGAGCATGGATCAGAAGCGGCGAATGCCATTCTGCTGCTCAATATTATGCTGGATAATGTTGGCAAGACAATTCTCCCTCGCGATAAGACAGCCTTTCCTGACCTGCATCCGCAGATGGGTGGCTGGGCGGAGCTGAAGGCGTTTATTGATGGTCTGAATGGTGGAAATTTCGACACTGTCGTCGTTTTCGGCGCCAACCCGATTTATCAGGCGCCCGATTTTATGGCGGCCGACAAGGCTTTTGCCAAAGCCAAAATGCGCATCTCCTTCTCCATGTTCCCGGATGAAACCACCATGGCTTCAGACCTGGTGATTCCAATTCACTCGTATCTTGAGGAGTGGAATACCTCCATGCCAGCCTACGCCGCAGAGGATGGTCAACTGAACTTGCAGCAGCCGGTTATGAACCCTGTGTTCGGCAGTAGCGCAACTCGCGCATTTGGCGATGTGCTGCTTGGTTTGCTGGGCAATATCGATGCAAAATACAAACACTGGGAAAATTTCGAGGCGTACGTGATGGATGCTATGTTGACGATGCGTCCCGCTCTGGTGAATCCGCCGAAAGCAACCGTGCCTGGCCAGACGCCTGAAGAGGGCTTCAAACAGGGAATTCTGTCGGCTGGTTTTGTGCGCCTTAAAACTGAAAAATCAGCGCCGATTATGGCCAGGGCGAAGGCAGTCGCGTTGCCCGAAGCGTCTGCTGATGATGCGCAATACCCGTTTCATCTGGTGCCATCGCCCCGTTTGGGGTTGTGGGATGGTCGTCATGCCAACCTGCCATGGCTGCAGGAGTTGCCCGACCAGCTGACCGAGGTGGTATGGGATTCGTGGGTAGAGATGCACCCGAAGACTGCTGAAAAGATGGGCCTGATTACCGGCGATGTGGTGACTGTGAAATCAGCCGCCGGATCGCTTACCGCCAAGGTCGTGTTGTTCCCTGGTATTCATAAGAACACCATCGCGATTCCGTTGGGTCAGGGCCATACTGAGTATGGCCGCTATGCTAAAGGCATCGGTGTGAATCCTTATAAGATTCTGACGGCTAAATTTGATAAACAGACCGGCGAACTGGCTACCCATGCAACGCGTGTGGCGGTCTCCAAGACGGCGGACAGAGGTCCGCT
>JALUYG010000253.1 GCA_027013105.1 Mariprofundus sp. | reverse complement strand
CACCTGGCCTTCGATGCTCTGGCGCGTCAATACTCCGCCAACAATGAGGCGATCGGACTGAGTGAAGCGCAGGGGCTGCGCGGTCGGTTGCGCACGGCGGTGCACAGGGTGGAAGCAAAATTCAGGCAGATTGACAGTGACAAGCTGATGGTGTCGATGTTGATGCTGCGCCGTCATGAGAAGGATTTTCTGATTCGCGGGGCGGACAAGTATCTCAAAAAGCATGCGCATGAGGCCGAGCACCTGCGCAGCCTGATCAGGCAGGCCAATATCAAGCCGGATACTCGCGATGCATTGCGCTCCCTGTTGCAGGAGTATCAGGATGGGCTGCAGGCGCTGGCGGCGAAAAAGCTGGAAAATATCAAGCTGCGCCAGCAGATGGGCGACGTTTTCAACAACCGGCTCATGCCGCCGCTGGCGGCGCTGGATGAGCAACTTGGCTCGTATATCAATGGTCTTCGCGATGAGGCGAAAGGGATTCACGACTCCTCCGGGCTGGAGTTCTGGGGTATTTCTATGGGGTTGCTGTTGATCATTGTGCTGATTCTCTGGCGTATTGCGATGTCGATTTTGACGCCGCTTCGTCAACTGGCTGACGGTCTGGATGCGCTCGACGATGGCGACACCACAGTGGATATCAATATTCGCATGGCCGGTATCATCGGCACGATGGTGACCGCCTATGGCAAGCTGCAGGAGACCAGCCGGCAGGCGTTTCAGTTGCAGCGCATTGTGGAGACATCGCCGGCAGCCACCATGCTGGCCAACACCAGCGATCTGACCATCTCCTATCTGAACCCGGCAGCGCTGCAACTGTTCCGCTCGATCGAAGATTTTCTGCCGTGCCGGGCTGATGAACTGGTGGGCAAGTGCATCGATATTTTCCACAAGAATCCGTCGCACCAGCGCCAGTTTCTGGCCAATAGGTCCAATCTGCCGGCCAAATCCCACTTTGTGGCGGCCGGTCGCAATATCGAATTTGAGGCCTTCGCCATCGACAACCATCAGGGCGAATGGGTGGCGATCATGGTGAACTGGACCGATGTCACCGAACGTCAGAAGCTGGCGGCCGATTTCGAATCGAATGTCGGTTCGGTGGTGAATGAAATCATCGATTTCGGTGGTCGCATGCAGGAGGCCTCGCAGACCTTGTCAGCCATGGCGGAACAGGCCTCGGCGCAGGCCGAATCGGTATCGGGCAGTGCGCAGGAGGCCAGTTCCAATGTGGTGACGGTGGCTTCCGCCTCGGAAGAGCTCTCGGCCTCAATTGCGGAGATCGACAGGCAGGTGCGCGAAGCGGTGGATATTTCGCATCAGGCGGTGGCGGAAGCGACCAAAACCAATGAGACGGTGGGCAGCCTCTCCAGTGCCTCCGAGCAGATCGGCGAGGTGATCCGGGTGATTACCGATATCGCCGAGCAGACCAATCTGCTGGCGCTCAATGCCAGCATTGAGGCGGCCAGAGCCGGAGACGCCGGCCGCGGTTTTGCCGTGGTGGCCGGCGAAGTGAAAGAGCTGGCCAACCAGACGGCGCGGGCGACCGAGCAGATCTCCGAGCAGATCGCCCATATTCAGGCGCAGAGCGGCGATGCCGCCGGTGCGATCAGCAATATCGGTGAGATTATCGAACGCATGAATACGATCAATCAGGCCATTGCAGCGGCTACCGAGGAGCAGAATCAGGCGACGCGTGAGATCGCCCAGAGCGTGCAATACGCCTCCGACGCCACCCATCGCGCCAGCGAGGAGATCGGCGGGGTGAGCGAATCGGCTGAGGAAACCGGGCGTGCGGCGGAA
>JALUYG010000252.1 GCA_027013105.1 Mariprofundus sp. | reverse complement strand
TGGGACGCCGAACGCTCTTTCAGTTCCGAACCCGACCATTTGGCGATAAATGCTTGCGGCGTCATGGCATCCCCTCCCGAAGGAAACTTCTTATGCAGGCGGCATCACATTGGAAGTGCTACCCATGCGCCGCCTCACATGGTCAACTATGCGCTTGATGGAGTGAAATGGGCAATGTTCGATATGGTAGATCGTGTCGCTTATGCATAAAAAGGCGTAAGACTGTTCCGCCTCTGTGATGGATTTTTAGCAACGTCTTGGTCAGGCTTGCGGCATGGGAAACAAGGGGTTGAACCCATGATAAACGTACGCTGCATGCTGTTATGGCTGCTATGCCTGTTGCTGACTGCCTGCCCGTCTCGCGTCATTCATAAACCGGCCAGGGAGGCGGGGCCATCTTATGTCAAAAGCCAGTGGCGGGCGCTGCCCGGCTGGCAGCATGCCGGGCTTGCGCCATCGCTGCAGGCGCTACGCGCCGAATGCGTAACATTAAAGAAAAAGCCGCAGTGGCAGCAGATTTGCGCCGAGGCCGGGTTGCTTGATATTCATAATAACAACGGCCTGCGCCGCTTTTTTGAGCGCCGCTTTGCCCCGTGGCAGTTGCGCAATGGCGACGGCAGCGAGCAGGGGCTGATTACCGGTTATTATGAGCCGTTGTTATATGGCAGCCGGGTCAGAACCAAACGATTCCGCTTTCCGGTTTACGGCGTGCCGGATGACCTGCTGGTGATTGATCTGGGCAAGCTCTATCCGCAGCTCAAAGGCATGCGCCTGCGTGGTCGCATCGAAGGCAAACGGGTCGTGCCCTATTATGACCGCGCCGCCATTGACGGCGCGCACGCGCCGATGGGCAAAGAGCTGCTCTGGGTGGACGATGAGATCAGCCTGTTCTTTCTGCAGGTGCAGGGCTCGGGACGGGTGCAACTACCCGATGGCTCGATTGTGAAGCTCGGCTACGCCAACCAGAATGGCTACCGATACAAATCCATCGGCAAAAAACTGGTTGAGATGGGAGAGATGACGCTTGCCCAGGCATCGCTTCAGAGCATTCGCCAGTGGGGCATGGATCATCCCGATCGCCTGAAGGAGCTGCTCTACAGCAATCCGAGCTACGTCTTCTTTCGTGAAATGCCCGATTCGGCCAGCGGTGCGGTCGGAGCGATGGGTGTCCCATTGACAGCCGGCTACAGCATGGCCGTGGATCGGCGCACCATCCCGCTTGGCATGCCTGTATTTTTATCTACCACATGGCCGAACACGGACAAACCGCTGAACCGACTGATGCTGGCGCAGGATACCGGCGGCGCCATCAAGGGCACGATTCGCGGCGATTTTTTCTGGGGCTTCGGCGACGATGCCGGCAAACAGGCCGGCAGCATGAAGCAAAAAGGGCGCATGTGGGTGCTATACCCCCTCGGCATGCAGCCTGAGATCAGCCTGGCGACCCGTTAGGATATTGGTGATCATCGCTCCGGCGTCAGCCAGCTGACATGAGCTGCGCCGCCGAGCGCCGTGGCCAGCCAGTTCAGTGAGTCGATCATCGCCTGACGTGCATGCCAGGGCGGATTGACCACAAGCAGTCCCGAGCCGTGCATCTGCATATCGGTGCCCGAATCGACTCCCGCCGCAGCGTTATCCGTATCGCGATCAAACTCCAGACGCAAGATATTGGGGATAGCCGCCCGCTTAAGCCCCTGAAACAGCGCCAGATGGCGTTTCGCAGGCAGCAGCGGATACCAGATCACATAGACGCCGCCGGCAAAACGCTTGCAGGCAGCAGCCACGGCGCTGGCGATATCGG
>JALUYG010000251.1 GCA_027013105.1 Mariprofundus sp. | reverse complement strand
ATCTATGGCGATGGCCAATGGGTTTATGCTGATCCCCGCCGAATCGGAAGGATTCAAAGCCGGTGATCAGGTGACAGTGCAGCTGTTACAGGGTGCGGATTTTCAAACAGAAGCAGGTTTGGAGGTGCGGCTTTAGCCGCGCTTGCCTGTGGAACAAACTTACGCGACTGAAGTCGAATCTCCGGAGTGAGCATGCATATGAAAACAAAAATTGGCTTTATCACGGTATCGGATCGCGCCAGTCGGGGCGAATATGAGGATTTGGGCGGGCCTGCGATGGTGGCATGGTTTGAGCAGGTGCTCATATCGGAGTGGGAGGCGGTCAAACGCATCATTCCTGATGATCAGGCCGGCATTGAATCGGCGCTGAAAGAACTGGCTGATGATGAAGGCTGCTGCCTGATTGTCACCACCGGCGGCACCGGCCCTGCCGTGCGTGATGTCACACCGGAAGCCACAGAAGCCGTGTGCGAAAAAATGATGCCGGGCTTTGGTGAGTTGATGCGGCAGGAATCACTCAAATTTGTGCCGACCGCTATTCTTTCGCGTCAGACGGCTGGCATTCGTGGTAAGGCGCTGATTATCAATTTGCCGGGAAAGCCTTCGGCCATTGCCGATTGCCTGAATGCTGTGTTCCCCGCTGTGCCTTACTGCATTGATTTGATTGAAGGGCCGTATCTGGAAGCCGATGCCGGGCAATGCAAGGTGTTCCGCCCCAAACATGCACAAAAGAGAGCTGAGTGAGATAATAATCGCCATCTTGACACGCTTTCGAAGGCTATCAGGGTTGCAGCTGGCTTTGGAATGGATAAAACGCAGAGGGGGAAGATATGAAAATGATCGCAGCAATCATCAAGCCGTTCAAGGTGGATGATGTCAAAGACGCGCTGCTGGAAATCGACGTTTCCGGCATGACGATTACCGAAGTGCGCGGCCACGGCCGCCAGAAAGGCCATACCGAACTCTATCGCGGCGCTGAATACAATGTCGATTTCGTGCCCAAGACCGAGATCAAGGTGGCCGTGCCGGATGAGCGCGTGGATGAAGTGGTGGAAGCGATTCGATCCGCCGCATGCACCAACAAAATCGGCGACGGCAAAATTTTTGTCACAGCGGTGGAGCGCGTGGTGCGCATTCGCACCGGCGAAGAAGATCTGGAAGCGTTGAGCTAAGGACATTCTGAAAAAAATTTTCTCAGTTTTGCGAATATGGCAGGGCCAATGCGCGGTTGCAGTCGCGTATGCCGAAAAATCAGGGAGATCAACTACATCAATCAGGGAGATGAACAATGAACACAGCAGGACTTGACGTCTTTTTTCTCACCATGGGTGCAGCCATGGTGTTGGCGATGCATGCGGGCTTCGCCTTTCTGGAAGTGGGGACGGTGCGCAAGAAAAATCAGGTGAATGCGCTGGTGCGCGTGATTTCCGATTTCGGTTTTTCCACTGTCGCCTATTTCTTTGTCGGCTTTGCCGTGGCTTACGGCATCAACTTTTTCGTGCCGGTCGCGCAACTCAATGTGATCGGCGATAAAACCAATGGCTATGAGATGGTGCACTTCTTTTTCCTGCTCACATTCGCAGCGGCCATTCCGGCCATTATCTCCGGCGGCATTACCGAACGGGTGAAGTTCTGGCCCAATGCGCTGGCGACGGTGCTTCTGGTAGGGCTGATTTACCCTTTCTTTGAAGGGCTGATCTGGGGCGGGAATTACGGCTATCAGGCCTGGCTTGAGACCAGTTTCGGGGCGCAGTTTCACGATTTTGCCGGTTCGGTCGTGGTGCATGCCATGGGCGGCTTCCTGGCGCTCGGCGCGGTGGTGATGCTGGGTGCGCGTCAGGGGCGCTACGGCAAGGATGGCAAGGTGAATGCGATTTTGCCCTCCAATATCCCGTTTCTGGCGCTGGGTTCGTGGATTCTCTGCGTCGGCTGGTTCGGATTTAATGTCATGAGCGCCGGCAATGCTGCCGGGGCGTCAGGACTGGTGGCGATGAATTCGCTGCTGGCCATGGTTGGCGGTCTGATCGCGGCGCTGGTCGCAGGCAAGAATGATCCGGGTTTTGTGCATAACGGCGCGCTGGCCGGCCTGGTGGCCGTCTGCGCCGGTTCCGACCTGGTGCATCCGATTGCTGCGCTGGTGATCGGCGCGGTTGCCGGCGTTGTATTTGTGTTCGGTTTTGAATTTGTACAGAACAAGCTGAAGATTGATGATGTGCTGGGGGTGATTCCACTGCATGGCGTATGCGGCACCTGGGGCGGCATTGCCGCCGGTATTTTTGGCACGAAGGCGCTGGGCGGCGCCGGCGGCGTCACCTTTATGGCGCAACTGGTCGGCACCCTGACCGGCCTGGCCATCGCCATTGCCGGGGGCTTTGTGGTCTATGGCGTGATCAAGGCGACGCTCGGCATTCGCTTGACCGAAGAGCAAGAGTATATGGGCGCGGATCTGGCGATTCATCAGATCAGCGCAACGCCGGAAGAGGATATGGCCGGCCATTAACTATGAAGCAGAGGCGGGCCGGCATGATTTGCCGCGCCTGCGCCTCTTTTGCCGGTTACAAAGTGTGTTATTTTGTGACATGTCTCACGGAATGTTCTGCCTTTCTTGTAAAGAATTAGTGACTGGCTTGATGTTTGCAAGGTGTTGGAGTGAGTCATTTTGACACGGTTCGGCTGTGGCCCGGTTGATGCTCATGCTTTGTATGCTATGTTGGCGCCTGTACGCACAGGCGGTCGGCATTTAACTTTGTGGAGGTAGATGATGAAAACTGGTCAATATTTGTTTAAACGCATCTATCTGCCAATGCTGGCGCTGGCGCTGGCGGCCTGTATGGCGGCCCCTGCCGAGGCGGAGGTGATTGGCGGCAGTTTTGTCTATGAGCAGGAGTCGAGCGGTAACCTGATTCAGTACCGCGTGGATGCCGTGGACTATCAGGGCACGCCGGCCTGGCGTATCGGCTGGGATTGCCCGCAGATTCAGGCCGAGCACTATGTGCGTCGCAGCGATGGCAAGCCGCTGTATGTCAAGCGGGTGAACCACTCCCGCAACCGCACGGTTGAAATCACTTACAGCCAGGATGATAGCAAGCCGACTATCTATCGCATGCATAGCAAAAATGAATTTCTTGAGCGCAAGATATGGGATAAGGGCTTGCGTGATCTTGGTGCACTGCCGCAGCTGTTGAAGGGCTTTGGCCAGGGTGCATCCGGTCAGGATGTGAAATTTTCGGCCATTAACTATGATGACGGCAAGGTCTACCCGCTCATTGCCAAACAGACCGGATTTCGCAATGTCACGGTTGAAAACCGCCGCGTGCGCTGTGCAATCTACCATGTGAAGCTGGATTCATGGTTGTCCACCTTTGTCGGCAAGACCCGCCTGCTGATTCCATTGGGTGCGCAACGTAGCAATTTTGTCGCCTACAACGGCCCGGCGCTGGATGGTGCGGATGACAACTGGTCGCTGCGACTGGTGGGTAAAAACAAGACCGTGGCCATGTTGGATCAACCTCTGGATCAATCCGGAATCGCACAGTAATTTTCTTCTCTCCCCGTAAAAAGTCCTCCATGGTCTTTTTACTTTTTCACGCTTTCAGCTGCCCCGATCTGCAAAAGGGGATAAAGTTGGCCAATGAATTTCTCTGACCCGCGTTACTGGTCTTATCTCGTCGGTTTGTGGCCGCTGCTGTTCATTTTTCTGATCGGGCAGATACTGATGCGGCTCAACGGCAATGCGGCGGAGCTGGGCATTACAGCGTCGCTGTCGATCATGGATGCAGCCGTTTTTCTGCTGTTGTTCGGCGGCGCTGCATGGTGGACACTGCGGCCGCTGCGAGGGCGCCTGTCCGATAGCGGCAGCCCCGACAAGCATCGTCATCTGATTGAAACATATATGACCGATTTCCCGTGGCGCGCTCTGAGAGGGTATCTGGTGGCGGGATGGTCGTTCTCCGCCTATCTTGTCATCATCATTCCACTGGTCGCCATGCTTGGGAATCACCCCTTCACCTGGCGGATGTTTGTCGCCCTGACCCTCAACTTCTGTTTCGGGGCCGGCGTGCTGGGGCCGGCGCTGGCCGTGGCCATCTCGATTGTCTATTCCACGCGGTTGCGTCTGAAAATGTCACGACGTGGCTGGTTCACCGGCACGCTCGGCGACAAGCATACGGACAGGCATATCACCTCATCGGCGCATCGGCCATGGCTGGTTTTTTTGGTCACCGGCTTTCTTCCGGTGTCGATTCTGTCGATCTATATCTGGCTGGCGCTGGGAGGCAATCAGGCTGAAGCGCGTTTTATTCTGTCGCAGTCTCTGGTGCTGCTGGTGATGAGCGCATCGGCGAGCATCCTGCTCGTATTCAGCATCACGCGTACCTTGCAGAAGGTTACAACAACGCTGGAGAGGGGGCTGAAGGCATTGGCGGATGGCCACTTCAAGGCGCATGTGCCGGTGCTGATGGATGATGATATGGGGGAGTTGGCGCGCGGATTAAATACAGCGATGCAGGGTTTGCAGGAGCGTGAAGATCTGAAGGATTCGCTGGCGCTGGCGGCTGAAATTCAGCAGGGGCTGCTGCCCAAATACGATCCGTTGATTCCCTTTTATCATCTCAAGGGCTTTCAGCAGACCTGCTATTCGGTCGGTGGTGACTATTATGATTATATCAAGGCCGATGACGGACGGGTCTGGCTGATGATCGCCGATGTCTCCGGCAAGGGGTATCCGGCGGCGCTGACTATGGCCAACTTGCAGGCCATGTTGCGCGGCCTGTCGACGCTGAACTGGCCGATTGAAGAGGCGGCCAACTATCTCAATGAAGCGCTTTGCGATACGCTGGCCGCCGGCCATTTTGTCACCCTGTTTATGGGTAAACTGCAACCGGAATCGCATTCGCTGATCTGGATCAACGCCGGCCATGTGCCGCCGCTGTTGCTGCATGACGGTGAGGTGCAGCGACTGGAGGCTTCAGCGCCGCCGCTCGGGCTGGTCAAGGGGATTCACTATCAGGTGGCGCGCACAGAGATTCAGGCCGGCGATACGCTGCTGGCCTATACAGATGGCGTGACGGAAACATCGGGCCATGCTGCGCATGAGAAGTATGGCGAAGCAAGGCTCAGGGCGTGGCTGGCAGGGCATGCTGATCTGGCTGTCGCCGAAATGCCGGAGGCGCTGCTGGCTGAGCTGACTGCATTCGGCCGCAACGAGCAGGATGACGATTTAACACTGTTATGTATCAGAAGGGAGCAATAATGAGCGAATATCGAATTGAACGGGACTCCATGGGCGAAATGGAGGTGCCGGCGGAGGCGATGTATGGCGCCTCCACTGCCCGCGCCGTGGCCAATTTTCCGGTCTCCGGGTTGCGCTTCCCGCGCGAGTTTATCCGGGCGCTGGCGCGCATCAAATATGCGGCGGCGACGGTCAATCGGGATCTGGGAAAACTGGATGCCGGTCAGGCTGAAGCGATTCGCAATGCGGCGCTGGAGGTTGCCGGCGGCGATTGGGATGATCATTTCGTACTCGATATTTTTCAGACCGGATCCGGCACCTCCACCAATATGAACGCCAACGAAGTAATCGCCCACCGCGCCGCCCGGATTGCGCCCGATTTGACCATTCATCCCAATGATCATGTCAATATGGGTCAGTCTTCCAACGATGTGATTCCCACGGCGATGCATCTGGCCGCCAGCGATCTGCTGGTGCATGAGCTGACGCCGGCGCTGCGCGATCTGCATGCAGTACTGCAGCAAAAAGCTGCTGAGACGATGGATGCAGTGAAAATCGGACGCACCCATCTGATGGATGCCACGCCGATTACGATTGGGCAGGAAATCTCCGGCTGGGCGCGCCAGCTGGAGCTGGGCATTGCGCGTCTGCAGTCGGTGTTGCCGCGCCTGACAGAGCTGGCGCAGGGAGGAACAGCGGTCGGCACCGGTCTGAATACGCATCCGGAGTTCGGCGCGCGCATGGCGGCTGAACTCTCCGCCGCTTACGGCATCGAGTTCTCTGAGGCGGTCAACCACTTTGAAGCGCAGGCGGCTCAGGATGCCGTAGTTGAGCTCTCCGGCCAGCTCAAAACCGTGGCCGTTTCCCTGCTCAAGATCGCCAATGACGTGCGCCTGCTCAATGCCGGGCCGCGTTGCGGGCTGGGAGAAATCAGCGTGCCGGCCGTGCAGCCCGGCTCATCGATTATGCCGGGCAAGGTCAATCCGGTGATTGCCGAATCGCTGGCGCAGGTGTGTGCGCAGGTGATCGGCAACGATGCGGCGATCACCGTGGGCGGCGGCTCCGGCTTGCTGGATCTGAATGTGATGCTGCCGATGATGATCCATAACCTGCTGGAGTCGGAACGTCTGCTGGCCAGCGCCTGCCGCATGTTCGCCGATAAATGCATGAAGGGCCTGCAGGCCAACCGGGCGCGCTGCGCCGAGCAGATTGAGTGGAGCATGAGCATGGTGACATCACTGGCGCCGGTGATCGGTTATGATCGCGCTTCGCAGATTGCCAAGCAGGCGGTGGCCGAGGGCAAAACTGTGCGGCAGCTGTGCGAAGCGGAGGCGCTGCTGCCGGCCGACGAACTGGATCGCCTGCTCGATCCCGAATCGATGCTGGCGCCGCACGCCTAATGGCGCAATCATCCAAAAGCAGGGCGGCGCGCAAAACATCGGCATGGTATCAGCGTCATGCCAACGATCCGCATGTCAAACGCGCCCAGCGCGAGGGCAAACGATCGCGTGCGGCCTTTAAACTGACCGAGATTATCGACAAGCACCAATTGAATATCCGGCGCGACAGCGTGATTGTTGATCTCGGTTGTGCGCCGGGTTCGTGGAGCGTGGAACTGGCCAGTCGAATCGGCCCGGAAGGGCTGGTGATCGGCATTGATCTGTTGCCGCTGCAGCCGATCAGCGGAGTTTGCCTGATTCAGGCCGATTTTGATTCACCTGAGGGGCAACAGGCGCTGCAGGAAGCGCTGGGCGGGCGGCCCGTGGATCTGGTCGTATCCGATATGGCTCCGGAGCTTAGTGGCGATAAACTGGTGGATCAGATGCGCATGATCAGGCTCAATGAGATGACGCTGCATTTCGCCCGTCAGTATCTGCGCGCCGGCGGCAATGTGTTGATGAAAACATTTATGGGCGAGGGATATGATGCATTTCGCCGCGATCTGGGCAGCTCATTCAAAACGGTAAAAAATATCAAGCCGGCTGCCAGCCGTAAAACATCAGCTGAATTCTTTCTGCTTGGCAGGGATTTTCTGCAATAGCGCGGAGAGCTCCCTGTTTTTGCGTAGTCTCATTGACTTCGTATTTTGCCTGAAATGGTCTATGCTAGGGGTGCTTTGAATCACTTGGCGCACCTGCACAGGCAAGAGCATGTTGTTCTGATATTCTGATCAACCATGTATAAGAGCTTTGTCAGCGTTTCTTTAAGATCCAGTTTGCGGCGGCGATATGATAGTTATATAGAGATAGGGGGTGAGCGCATTGAGGCAGTTTACACCACAGATCCTCACGTTTTTGTCTCAGGCTGTAGCCGGATCGCAGAGGCAGGCGTATGCAGCCTGATTCGCCCGAGGCGCAGATCAGCGCGCTTCTGCAGCGCGTGCAACTGCTGGAGCAGGAGAATGATCGCTTAACGGGGCAGGCGGAAGATATGCTGTTGTTGGGGGTGATTCATGAGGCCATTAGCCCGTTAACAGATTGCAGACAGATACTGGATGAAGGGCTTGAGCGCATATCCCTGCTCAAAAATATTCCATTGTGCTGCTGTGGAACGCTTGAAGGCGGCGCCTTGCAGGTGCTGGCTTCCAGCCTCTCCTTTTCCGGCGCCAGCCTGAATGGGGCTGCAATCAAACTCGCCGGTGTTACTGCAGGAAGGCTGGATCAATCCAGTTATCTGTCCGCCTCGGATTGTGCGCAGTGCGCATTGCCTGTGGCTGATCACTTCCACCCTGTTGAAATACTGATGCTGCCGTGCCAGTGCCGTTTTCTGCCCAATGGCCTGTTTCTGTTTGCTACCGATACGCCGGATGGCGCTGTGCTTAAAGCGGCGACTGCGCTGCTGGGGCGTATTGTTGATGCCATGGTGCTGAAGATGGATAACGCCGTGGTGATGGATGAACTCAAAGGTATCAACGCCAGGCTGGACCGGCGCGTTGAGGAGCGCAGCAAAGCGCTATATGAGAGTGAATCCCAGTACCGCTCACTGATTGATCAGGCCATGGACAGCATTTTTGTCTTCGATGCCGATGACGGTCGTTTTCTGGATGTGAACGCCGCCGCCTGCAGAAGCCTGGGATATAGTCATGATGCATTGCTGAAGTTGACGGTGACGGATGTGGTGGCGGGCCGATCAGTCGAATATCTGCCGCAAATGATCGAGCGTCTGCAAGCGGAAGGCACGATTGTGCTGGAAGGCGTGCACCGGCGCAGCGACGGCGCAACCTTTCCTGTCGAAACGCATCTGGGAATGATTCTGTTCAGGGGCGGCGTTCGCGTGCTGGCGGTGTCGCACGATATCACCGAGCAGCGGCGGACAGAGGCGCAGTTGCTGCAGGCGCAGAAGATGGAGGGGATCGGCACGCTGGTCGGCGGCATCGCCCACGATTTCAATAATATGCTGGCGGGCATGATGGGTAACCTCTACCTCATCAGCCATGATGCTTCGTTATCGTCGGACTGCCTCGATAAAGTGGAACGCATGAATGAGCTATGTGAACGGGCGACGAATATGATCGCCCAACTGCTCACCTTCGCCCGCAAGGGCATGGTTCGGATGCAGCAATTTCCCTTCCGGCCATTTTTTGAACAGGCGCTGCAACTGGCGGAACTGGGTATTCCGGAAAATATCCATGTACTGCATGATCTGGAACTGGACGACAGCGTTGCGGTGACGGGTGATGAGATTCAGCTACAGCAGTTGGTGCTCAACCTGCTGGTGAATGCCCGCGATGCTGTCCAGGGGGTGAGTGAGCCGCGCATTCATGTTGCTCTGAAACGTATCGGCGCGCAGGCGCGCCTGCATGAGAAACATCAGGGGCTGGCGGAAGGGCCGTGGCTGTCGTTGAGCGTGACGGACAACGGCCGCGGCATTCCCAAGTCGATACGTGACCAACTGTTTGAGCCGTTTTTCACCACGAAGGAGGTGGGCGAGGGGACGGGGCTGGGGCTATCGACCGTGTATGGCGTGGTGCAGTCGCATCAGGGGGCCATCGAAGTCGATAGTCGGCTGCATGAGGGGGCGACGTTCCGGGTGTATCTGCCCCTGCATGATAATGAACAGGCGCTACGGGGCGAGAATCATTCCGGCCCGTTGCCGCGCGGCAGAGGCGAAACGGTTCTGCTGGTTGATGATGAACAGATTGTGCTGACCACCACTTCGGCGCTGCTCGAACATCTCGGCTACCGGGTGATGACGGCCTATAATGGCGTCGATGCGCTGGGGAAAGAGGGGCTGGATGGTGTCGCCATCGCGCTGCTGGATGTGGTGATGCCTGAAATGGGCGGCGTCGAAACAGCCAGGCGACTGCGCGCCATCAATCCGAATCTGCCGGTGATTTTTTCTACGGCGTATGATCGCAACAAGGTGTTTGGCCGGCAGGATCAACTGGAGAACAGCCGGGTGTTGAACAAACCGTTTCGTCTGCAACTGCTGGCTACGGCGTTACAGGATGCCCTGGCCGCTCACTGAGCTTTACCGCGCTTTCGCCTCTCCCTGAAAAACTGCTTGAGCAGCGCACCTGCTGTTTCAGCCAGAACGCCGCCGGTGATCTCAGGTTGATGATTCAGCCGCTTGTCCGATAGCAGTTGATAGAGTGAGGTGACTGCGCCGGTTTTAGGATCATCAGCGGCATAGACAACGCGTTTAATGCGGGCGTGGATGATGGCCCCGGCGCACATGGCGCACGGCTCCAGCGTCACATAGAGCGTGCTGTCGGTCAGCCGGTAATTTCCGGTTGCGGCGCAGGCGTTGCGAATCACCCGCATCTCGGCATGGGCGCTGGCGTCATGCAGACTGATCGGCGCGTTATGGCTGGCAAAGAGCCGACCGTTTCGCAACACCAGTACAGCCCCGACCGGCACTTCCCCGGCCTGCGCCGCCAGTTCAGCCTGCGCCAGCGCCATCTGCATATATTTATGATCACTCATTGCTTATCGCCTGTAGTTTTAATTTTTTCACCACGAAGGGCACGAAGAAAGTCAGAAAAAACGGTTCAGGCTGGATACGGTATTTCTCTTCGTGTGCTTCGTGGTGTCATCTTTGTCTTTGAACTTATGATCGCAGTTTGGGGTCGAAGTAATCGCGCAGGCCTTCGCCGAGCAGGTTGTAGCCCAGCACGGTGATCAGAATCGCCATGCCGGGGTAGAGCGACAGCCACCAGGCAATCTGAATATTGTCTTTGCCCTCGGTGAGAATATTGCCCCACGACGGGTTGGGCGGCTGTACTCCGAGGCCGAGAAAGGAGAGGCCGGATTCCACCAGC
>JALUYG010000250.1 GCA_027013105.1 Mariprofundus sp. | reverse complement strand
TAGCATCAGGAAGATAAATAAGTAGCGAAAGTCACCCAGAAAAGCAGTGGTTGAAGGTAAAATCAACGACGTTTCAGCAGCCATGTCGGATTTTGGGGCAATGGCTTATTTCGGTCAACCGTGCCAAAATATTTTTTAATGTGCTCTACTCTGAAAATCGGATTTACTGATGGGATGGCTTATACATCCAGCATCTGCCTGAGGCAGATGCTCAATAATGTAATCTGCACCGGTTTGGTTAGTACATTGCTGTTATGCAGCCGCCTGTTGGCGACTTTGACATCATCTCTATCGTAACCGGTCAAAAATATGACAGGCAAATCAGCATGGCTAGCACGGATCACTCTGGCGACTTCCACTCCACCGCTGTGCGGCATCACCACGTCGAGCAGGGCAAGGCTGATCTGACCCTGATGCTTCTCAAAGAGTTCCAATGCTTCTCTGCCATTAGCGGCCTGCAACACGCGATAGTTCAGGGACTCCAGCACATCCGTCAGTGTTTCGCAAAGCGTCCGATCATCATCTGCGAGCAGGATGCACTCCCCATGCCCCTGCAACAACTGCTTTTTTCCGGCAGCAACATTGCTACTCGATGTTGCTGTCAACAGGGGTAAATAGATATGAAATGCCAGGCCGGCATCTTCGTTGGGAAGTACTTCGATAAAACCATGATGATGCTGTACCGCGCCATAAACCATAGCCAGCCCCAGGCCTGTGCCCTTGCCGGCCTCCTTGGTGGTAAAGAAGGGATCAAACAGATGCGGGAGATGCTCCTCGCTGACGCCACAGCCGTTATCCTCCACCACAAGACGTGCGTATTCTCCAGGTTTAAAGCCGTGGTGGGATTTCAGGAAGTGTTCATCCGGCTCAAATGTTTGCAGTCGAACCGTGATACATGGGTGGGTCACATTCTCCAGAGCATCGCGAGCATTATTGATCAGATTCATCAGCACCTGATGCAACTGCGTGGCATCCCCGTTAATAAGCAACTCACCGCTGCCAATCTCCTGATGGATCGCGATATTTTCGGGAATGGCAGTGCGCATAAACTTCAATGTTTCCTTGATAAATGGAATCAGTGGCATCTCTGCGGCGTCGGTCTCATCGTTGCGCGAGAAGGTCAACAGCTGCCTGATCATGCCAGCAGCGCGATGCGATAGCTGATCGATAGCGCCAAGATTTTCAGCAGCCGATTCCGGATTCCTTCTCAGCTTCGTTTTAGCCATAAACAGGTTGCCGACAATCGCCGACAATACGTTGTTAAAATCATGCGCGATTCCCCCGACCAGCGTACCGACAGCTTCCATTTTCTGCGCTTGCAGAAACTGCCTCTCCAACGCGGCATATTCGCTTAGATCAGACTGAATACCGACAAACCCTTCATGCTCATCACTACGAAAAGGGGATATGGTCAGCATTGCCGGATAGAGGTCGCCATTCTTTTTTCTGTCGATAACCTGATCCTGCCAGGTCTCTCCGGAGAGAATTGTGGCCCACATGCGCTCATAAAATGCGGCATCGTGTTTGCCGCTCTTGAGAATTCCCGGCGTTTTCCCAATCACCTCCTCGGCCGTGTATCCGGTCAACCGCTCAAAAGCCGGGTTCACATAATCGATCACGCCAGCCTTGTCTGTGGTGATCACTGCCTCACCGGCGCTTTCGATAGCCCGAGCCAGTTTGGTGCGCGCCGCCTCCGCCTGTTTGCGTTCGGTGACATCTTCAATCGCCAGCAAAATGAACTGGTTTTTTTCATGCGCTTTGTAGATGCATCTGGCATTGAGCAGCATTGTGCGTCTGCCGATATCGGGAAAGTCATGCGTCATCTCGAAA
>JALUYG010000249.1 GCA_027013105.1 Mariprofundus sp. | reverse complement strand
CGCTGCCCGATGGAGTTATCGACCTATTTCCGCATCAACGCCATGAATACCGGCCAGTTCGAGCGCACCCTGATTATTGCCGATGAAGGCGCGTATGTCTCCTATCTCGAAGGCTGCACCGCGCCGCAACGCGATGAAAATCAGCTGCATGCCGCCGTGGTGGAGTTGGTGGCGCTGGACGATGCGCAGATTAAATACTCCACCGTGCAGAACTGGTATCCGGGCGATGAGAACGGCGTCGGCGGCATCTATAATTTTGTGACCAAGCGGGCCGACTGCCGGGGCGATCGCGCCAAAGTGAGTTGGACGCAGGTGGAAACGGGCAGTGCGATCACCTGGAAATATCCCAGCTGTGTATTGCGAGGCGATGATTCGGTGGGCGAATTCTATTCGGTGGCGCTGACCAAAATGCGGCAAGAGGCCGATACCGGTACCAAGATGATCCATATCGGCAAAAACACCAAAAGCACGATCGTCTCCAAAGGCATTGCCGCCGGTCACGGAAATCAGTCCTATCGCGGCCTGGTGCGCATCGGCAAGGGCGCGGAAAACGCACGCAATTACACCCAGTGCGATTCCTTATTGATTGGCGACAGCTGCGGGGCGCATACCTTCCCGTATGTGGAGGTGAAGAATCCGACCGCCACCATGGAACATGAAGCGACCACCTCGAAAATTGGCGAAGATCAGCTGTTCTATTGCCAGCAGCGCGGCATCACGGAAGAGGATGCGGTAAACATGATCGTCAACGGCTTCTGCAAAGATGTGTTCAACGAACTCCCCATGGAATTCGCCGTAGAAGCAAACAGATTAATGGAAGTCTCCCTCGAAGGGGCAGTAGGCTAAAAAAGAAACTCACCACGAAGAAAGACTTTCAAGGTTTACCTTCGTGGTGAAAAAAGGTTTTGATGATATGTTGAAGATTGAAAATTTACATGCTTCGGTCGCGGGCAAAGAGATTCTCAAAGGCATCAATCTGACGATTGGGGCTGGCGAGGTGCATGCCATCATGGGGCCGAACGGGTCGGGCAAATCCACGCTCTCCAATGTCATCGCGGGACGTGATGGTTATGAGGTGACGGCAGGTTCGGTCACCTATCACGGCAAGGATTTGCTGGCCATGAAGCCGGAGGAACGGGCCTGGGAAGGCGTCTTTCTCGCCTTTCAATATCCGGTAGAAATTCCCGGCGTGAACAACACCTATATGCTCAAGGCCGGTGTGAATGCCAAGCGCAAGCATCAGGGCGAGCAGGAGCTCGATGCGATGGATTTCATGCAGCTGGTCAAGGAAAAGGCCAAACTGGTGGAGCTGGATCAGTCATTTTTGTCGCGCGGGGTGAATGAAGGCTTTTCGGGCGGCGAGAAAAAACGCAACGAGATTTTTCAGATGGCTGTTTTGGAACCCTCACTGGCGCTGCTTGATGAAACCGATTCCGGGCTGGATATCGATGCCTTGAGAGTCGTGGCGCAGGGCGTGAATGCGCTGCGAAATGCCGAGCGTTCGATTGTCATGGTCACCCATTATCAGAGACTGTTGGACTACATCGAGCCGGACTTCGTGCATGTGCTGGCGGATGGCAAAATCCTCAAGTCGGGCGATAAACATCTGGCGTTGGAGCTGGAAGAACGCGGCTATGACTGGGTGAAAGATGAAGCAGCCTTGGCTGCTTCAGAGAACGGTCTAGCTGCATGAGCGGTTTGACTCTGGATAGAACGGCGCTGCCCGGCGGCACCGGCGTACAGGCCTTGCGTCAGCAGGCCGTCGATATATTTTCGCGTACTGGCCTGCCCGGGCGACGCGATGAGGATTGGAAATACACCGATATTTCCC
>JALUYG010000248.1 GCA_027013105.1 Mariprofundus sp. | reverse complement strand
TGACTGCACCCGGCCGGCATCAGCAGATCAATGCATCGCTGGCCTGGGCGGCGGTGCAGCAACTCAGCCGGATAAAACCCCTGACCATTGATCCGGCAACGGCCCGTGATGCAATCGCCCGCTGCTCCGTACCGGGCCGATTGCAGCATCTGCGCATGGGCCGGGCCGATATCTGGCTCGATGCGGCGCACAATCGCCACGCAGTTGAAGCGCTGCTGCCATCACTAAAAAACCTTGCCGACCCGTTTGATGCGATTCTGGTCTTTACCCGTGAAGATCGTTCGCTGGCCGACTGCCTCGATCTGCTCGCACCCTATGGCAACCGCATCATCAGCAACGATCAAATAAGGCAGAAAACACTATCGCCAGCCGCAACATTGCAGGCGGAAATAGGCCATCACCGGCAAGGAAAATTTCTTGTACTGGGCTCTTTCACCACAGTGGCTGCGATTTTAAAATGATACCTCGAAAAACCGGGGACATATATGGTCCCTGATTTACTGATTTACCCGAAGTCAGGCATCAGGTTGCGAGCTGTAGCCACAGCGGCAGCGTCAGCAGTGACAGGGCGGTGGTTAAGGTGACTGCTTCAGCATATAGCGCTGCATCCAGCTTGAAGCGGTCGCAGATCACCAGCCCCAGCACCATGGTCGGCATGGCGGCTTCGATAATCGCCGGGGGCAGATATTTTGCCGGCATGCCAACGCCGATGCATGCGCCCCAGCTGATCAACGGCATCAGCAGCAACTGAATCAACAATACCGGCAACAGCACCGGGATACGCGCCAGCCAACCGGATTGCCAGCGCAGCGCCATGCCGACCGAGAGCAGCATCAGCGGCACCACGGCGGCGGCCAACGATGTTAATGCGGTATCCAGCCAGTGCGGCATGGCGACGGCAAAGATGCTGAGCAGCAGGCCGGCGACGGCAGCCCAGATCGGCGGCACGCGCAGCAGGCTGATCAGCGCATGCATATCGCTGCCGGAATGGCCGTAATAACGGGCCAGAATAACGCCGACGGTAAACAGGATCGGGGTGCTGGCCAGCAGATCGAACTGAATCGCGATAATCTGCGCCCATGCGCCGAATGTCTGGCTCAAAACCGGCAACCCGAGATAGGTGAAATTACCGAAGGCTGACGCAAGCAGCAGCGCGCCGATCATTTTATTGCTGTTGCCCGGCAGAAATGCAGCCACCAGTTTGCCGTTGCCATAGATCAGAAACGCCGTCAGCAACGACAGTAACACCGCCAGCGTCGCCACCAGCGGAATGCGAACGGTGTTGAGATCGACCTGCGCCTGCCACAGCACATGCAGCACCAGCGCCGGCAAGAATATCTGGTAGACGGCCTGCGCCAGATGGGTGCGGATGGCGTCGGCGGATTTGCCGCCCAGCAGCATGCGCCAGCCGATGCCGGCCAGAATAACGGCGGCCATGCCGAGCAGGGTGTTCATCATCGCCGCAAGGCTACATGGCCGGGCAGGCCGGCTCTATCAAAAGAGGCGTAATTAGATGACATTGAAAAAGTCGCCGCCTGCTGCGCGCCACATGCTCAGGCTGACACTGTTTACGGAAGCGTCACACCTTGTAGCGGCGTTGGAGATCGCGCTTGATATCGCGCTCCTTGAGATCGCGGCGCTTGTCATGCAACTTTTTACCGCGCGCCAGCCCGATCTCCAGCTTGGCGAAATTGCGGGCATTGAAGTAGAGCTTCAGAGGCACCAGCGTCAGGCCCTGCTCCTTGAGTTTCCCCTCCAGCCGTTCCAGTTCGTGTTTTTTAAGCAGCAGTTCGCGGGTTCTGGACGGATCTTTCGGGTTATTCATGGCGGCCGGTTTG
>JALUYG010000247.1 GCA_027013105.1 Mariprofundus sp. | reverse complement strand
ATCCCGAATCAATGCGGCCATGTCATAACCCAGCGCATCCGAGGCCTCTTCCAGTGTTCTGTTCACCACGTCGATACCATCAAAAGCATCCAGCATGCCCTTCGACTGTGATCCCTGCCCGGGAAATAAAAATACAAAATTCGTCAAATTGTCACCCTTCTTACTTCGACCAGCGTAGTAAATTCGCGCCCCAGGCGAAACCGCCGGCAAAGGCTTCCAGCAGAATCAGCTGCCCCTTGTGCAGGCGTCCGGAGCGATACATGTCATTCAGCGCCAACGGCACGCTGGCCGACGAGGTATTGCCGTGCTGCGCCACCGTCAGCGCCACGCGATCCATGTCCATTTTTAACTTTCGCGCCGTGGCCTGAATAATGCGGATATTGGCCTGATGCGGCACCAGAATATCGATATCGTCATCCTGCAGGCCGTACCTGGCCAAAATCTCTGTGACCACGCCGCCGAGTTTATTGACTGCCACGCGGAATACTTCATTGCCCTTCATCTCTACCGCTGCCGTGCCGGCGGAATCGAGACTGAAATCAGCTGCTTCGTGGTGCTTCAATATATCGGGGCTGGCGTGGGGGTGCGGGTGGCTGGCCTTTAACAGGTCGCGGTAGGAGCCATCGGCATGCAGCACCGAGCCGACCAGGCCGTTTTCAGCTTCACTATCGCCGGCTTCCAGCACCACTGCGCCGGCGCCATCACCGAACAGGATGCAGGTGCCGCGATCATGCCAGTCCACGATGCGGGACATCGCTTCTGCGCCGATTAACAGCACGCGTTTGAACATGCCGGCGCGCATCATGCCTTCAACCTGGGCCAGGCCGTAGACAAAGCCGGAGCAGACCGCCTGAATATCCCAGGCCGGAAAATCCTTGCCGCCAAGCTTGGCCTGTACGACGGTGGCTGTGGCCGGAAAAATCAGGTCGGGGGTGGTGGTGGAGACAACCAGTGCGTCGATATCATCAATGCTCAGCCCGGCATCGGCAAGCGCCATGTGCGCCGCTTCTACGGCCAGATCGGATGTCATCTGATCTTCTGCGATGATATGGCGCTGACGAATGCCGGTGCGCTCGACAATCCACTGATCGCTGGTATCCACCATCTGTTCCAGTTCGCTGTTGGTCAGAACCCGTTCAGGCAGGTAGCCGCCGATGCCGGTAATATGCACCGAAGCCAGAGCACTCTTATTGATTTGCATGGAACTCATGGCTCTATTATCTCCTGCACCGATTCGGTGATGCGGTCGGTCAGTCGCTCACGCACCTCCTTACAGGCCACAGCGATGGCGCTGACAAAGCCGTCGGCATCGGCGCCGCCGTGACTCTTCACCACAATGCCATTCAGTCCCAGCAATGGGGCGCCGTTATATTTGCCCGGATTTACTTTATCCTTGAATCGCTTCAGTGCGCTGCGCGCCAGCAGCGCGCCGGCTTTGGACATGACGCCCGAAGTCAGTTCACTTTTGATGCTGTCGGCCAGAAAGGCGGCGGTGCCTTCCATGGTTTTTAGCGCCACATTGCCGACAAAGCCGTCGCATACCACCACATCGACATCGTTGCCGGTCAGGTCGGTGCCTTCGACATTGCCAATATAATTCAGTTCGCTGTCAGTCAACTTGGCGGAGGTGAGTTTGATGACATCGGTGCCCTTGATCTCTTCACTGCCGATGTTGAGCAATCCCACGCGCGGATGTGCAATGCCTTCGGCAGCCTGCATATAACAGGCGCCCATGATGGCGAACTGAACCAGATGATCGGAGGTGCATTCGGAGTTGGCGCCGGCATCGAGCATCAGGGTGCGGCCCTGATGCACGGCCGGTACCATAGAGGCGATAGCT